>JAPLFH010000025.1 GCA_026390815.1 Ignavibacteriales bacterium
GGTAGGCAGGTGTGTACGATGTTGTGCAATTAATTATTTACTAAACATCGGTAACATCCCCATGGGGATGTTCGTGCACGATCTCTTGCTTTAATAGTATCACTAAAAAGTGTGCACGATGTGGTGCTATTTGTGAATTAATTATTAAGTCACGTTACGCATCGTTAGATATTTGAGCCAAAAAACTCATCTCCTTAGTCCCCTTCTCTTTCAAAGAGAAGGGGATTTGGGGTAGAGTTCAAAATGCTGCGTAACGTGACTTATTAATTAACAGTGAATAATTATTTTTTTGTTTTTGATGTTTTTAAAATTGCGATAAGCAGTTTTAATAATTCTTCGCAATCATTTAAAATTGATACGCTAAATTTTTTATCCAGATAACCACTATCTATTAGTAAACGAAGCCAATAATGAGTTTCTCTAGATTCTTTTAAAGCAATTTGAAGTTTTGCTATGAAATCAGCCTTGGATTGACCTCCGATAGCTTCTTCAACATTTGCCCCAATGCTTGTACCACTTCTTAATATCTGTTTTGAAAGGATAAATTCTTTTTTTTCCTCAACTAAATACTTGTAAAGTTTAACAATTCTTAATGCAAATTGATAACTTTTTATTTGTATCGGGCTTTTATTTTTCATTTGCTACAACTATTAATTCTTAATTATTCATTTTAAAAGCTCGTTGAACTATTGGTGCTGTGGTCATTCTTTAGTTATCCTTAAACAATTTCAAATATTCTGTAAACTCAAACTCCCGATTTCTCTTCCAGCCAGTTTTTTCATTTAAAATTCATAGTCTCTCAAAATCAGAGAGTATAGCGTTTGCTGTTGGCATCGATACTTTTAATTCTTTCTGAACTTCTTGTGCAGTAACAACAGTTTTTTTATATAGATATTTCATTAACAGTTTTGCTGTTGCAAACTTCTTTCCAAGCTCCGGAAGTTTAGCATTCTCAATCTTTGCTTTAAGTTTCAGTATTGAACTGAACGTATCAGTTCCTTTTTCGCTGGTTTCAATAATGCCAACAAGAAAAAACTTAATCCATTGAAGCATATCATTTTTAAGTCTAACAAGATTCAGATTATCATAATATAGTTGGCGATGCCTCTCAATGTAATCAGATAAATAAAGTGAGGGTCTTGATAGCAAACCGGAACTGACCAAGTAAAGAGTTATTAATAAACGTCTGATTCTTCAATTACCATCAAGAAAGGGATGTATAGTTTCAAACTGATAGTGAGCAATAGCTGCTCTTATCAGAACCGGAACATCTATCTGATCATTATGCAAAAATTTTTCCAGATCACCCATATGCTCATTCACCTCTGTGTGAACTGGTGGAATGTATGTAGCATCTTTAAGTGTAGCTCCGCCAATCCAGATTTGACTTGCTCTGAATTCACCGGGATTTCTATGTTCACCTCTTACACCACTCAATAAAGTTTTATGGGCTTCTTTTAATAATCTTGCAGAGATCGACAAAGTTTTCAATTTATTTCATATCCATCTTAAAATGTAACATTTAGCACAACATTAAATATCAGTTCATTATAATTAAGCGAGGTGTCAACAAGATCTTTATATACTGTCTCTTCTAACCTTGCGTTAAGATTAATATTTTCTAAGATAGAAATTGCAGTATTCAAATAAACCCCTGTTTTTTTGTTTGCGGACCACTCGTAGGCGATGTTTAATCCTAAAGTATTGGATAAAAATTCCATAAATGCTGCGTTTATGCTAAAATCGAAACTGTTGATATTAGAATAATAGTATGGAGAAGTTGTTTTAATTATTCCCCACGTACCTGCAAATGATATTGGTTTATCAAAACTTATTGCTTCTGTTACTGAAACTGAATTGGTGCGGTAATCAGATAAACCATTTAAAGTTTTTGCTTCATTACGGATGTAAGCTACATTTGTTAAAAAATTAAATTCTTCAATTAGCAAGGTATAGCCGGTAACAGCGGAGAACATTATCGTTTTATTTTCAATTTGATGTGAAGGAACCTGATTGTTATTTTTCTGAATATAAGGTGAATAAGAAACCTGCAGGAAAGGAAGTTTGGGGAAATTCAGTCCAAGATTTATTCCAAATGCAGTAGTGGTAGTAGTTGAGCTTTTCCATTCAATAAGGTTATCGTGTGATGTTCTGAAAAATGAACTTATAGAAATTTTTCTTGCCAATAATCCTTGTTCTACTTTTCCTTCGTAGGCAAATTGATCATTTCTCAAATTCGGTGCGCCAAGCGATGCATAACCTGGTCCAATCATTTTCATGCCAAAAGAAATACGGGTTGCAGATCCAGGATTGTTAAAAGACATTTTACCAGTATAAGAATAATCAAAGGAAGTGCTGATTTTTGGAGTAATCATTTTCTTAATCCAATTTGGAATCGATTTGCTTTCAAAGTCGGCATCTCTTGTATCACGCGTAAGTACCGAAACATTTCCTTCGCCTTCAATAAGAATAAGTTCATCAAATAAAGTCAGTTTTGTTTCAGTACCCAAAACATAATTAGCTTTTGGAGTCAATGTTAAATTATCGGGTAAAACTGTTGTTGAATTTTCATCGTCCTTAGCATATAATCCTGTAAAGAAGAAATGAGATAAATCTTTTTTTCCTATTCCAAGCCTTCCTGCATATAGACTCCTTTGATAAGCAATATTTTCAATACTACGCTGATTTTTTGAAGCAGCAAAAGCCGCATAAAAAATACCCGGATTTAATTCAACATTAATCCCGGTAACAGGAACACCTTTTAATGTATAATCAGAATATGAAGGATAATTTGTTCCAATCCCCAAAGTATTTATTCCCAGTAATAATTTCTCCCATCCCGATGCCAGTTCTGAAATTTTATCTTCCAACCTCGATTTAAGTTGTTCCTTATAGCTATTAAGGTCAAAATTAAAACTAAAGCTGTTTATACTTTGCCTGCCCGATCCCTGCTGTGTAGAGATAAGAAAATTTGCCGTGAATGGAAGTCCATAAATTGCAACAGAGGGATTCAATTCCGCAGTTAAAATATTTTTAGGCAACTCTGAAAACGGCAAGCTTTTGTAACCGGCATCAAAACTTAATTTTGCATTTCCAGAAAATGAAAATGGTTTTATTTCGTTTTCCATTTTATTATCATAAATCATATTAAGCAACTGTGAATTGTCTGTTGATGCAAGCAGCAAAGGTTGCTTATAAGAAAGGAAAGATTGATCTCCTCTTAAATGGAATACCTTTGCCGCTTCATCAGGTATATTCAGAAGCTGTTTTACTTGTAAATTCTTTTTGGAATTATCAGTAAAAGAAAATTCATAAGTTTCACTTTCTGAAACCAACACGTTGTTTAGATAAGCGTTAACCTTCCATGCATAGCGTTTGTTGTTCTGAAACCTTCTGCCTGCGACTGGATATAAAAAAACATTAGAATAAATATTTTGATTTTTAAAGAATGCAGGATTCGATAATACTGCATCATAGGAAGATTGATTGCCATATATCTCCGTAATTTTTATAGAATACGTTGCTCTAACTCCGGGAGGAATAGGAGATGGGGGCAGCCAACTAAAAGTGAGGATGGGAGGAGCTTCGTTCCGGTTTTCAGATAAATTTTTACGAACCGACTGGTTGCCTACAATTATAGGATCCGTCCAGGTTGTATCTCCTTCTCTTGTTCCCGGAGAGATTTTCTTTGCGTAATTTTCTACTGTGTCACCTTCTCTAGTTCCCGGAGAGATTTTCTTTGCGTAATTTTCTACTGTGTCACCTTCTCTAGTCCCTGGAGATATTTTCTTTTCTAATTCATAATCTTTGATATCAATTGAGATTCTCTTTTCAAAGACAGCACCGTTTTCGGGTTGAAGAATTTCAATCTGTGATAGATTTTGAGCCGCCGCCTGCATGCACTGCATACCAAGTTGATTGCCAGTTTCAGTATTTATAACAGCAACACATATCTCATATTCACCTGTAGGCACACCACCAATATTTTTAACAACATCAGAATATTTACTGTTTGTTGATTCAATTTGCAGAGGCATTAGATCGTGAGTATTTATAATTTTAAGTCCCGGTGGCAATAAAAAAGATGCTGTTGTTGCAGCTACAATTGGTCCTTTTAATGATTCAGTTGCCGTTCCTTTCAAGTATACTTTGTAAGTTGTGTTAGTAGGATTTATTAATGTAACCTTCCACATATTTTCTACTTTGAATTGGTACGGCGGTGGCTGCTGAAGCACAACAATTACCTGCGCTATTGCAGTTGATTGTGTGCTTAAGAGGATTAACAGAATAATAAATTTGCATAACTGCTTATATTCTATAAAAAATCTTGGTGAATAGTTTTTATTTGACATATATATTTACCATCTCACTCATTTTTGATTCGCCGCCTAAATTATCGAAAACTTTGACTGCGTATGTGTAATTACCTTTTCCGGATGTTAACTTTCCGTCCGTAAAAATTCTTGATTCCGATTCCTTTATCGTAGCGTACCTGCCTGGTAAATCATTTCCGATTGAGCGATAGACGACAAAATATACTCCTTCAGAATTTTCATATTTCCAATTAAGCGTTGTTTCATTTTTCTTATCATCATATTGTATTTTCAAATTTTTTACTATTGGAAGTACACCAGTATAGTATGGTCTGGCGGTTACCGGAAATGATAACTTGGAACGCAATCCCGAACTATCCACTGCAAGCAAAGAGTATTCATACATAATATTTGGTTTAACTTTTTTATCGATAAAAATAGTGTCAGCCCGCCCCATTTTAGAAAGACTATCCCATTTTGCTTCCCCCAATATTCTGCGAAATGCAACATGATATTTTACATCTTCGCTGGTACTTGGTACGAAAAACAATGTCACAGATTTGTCGGTAACAGCAACATCAATTATAACTGGAGCAACAGGAGCTATTATGTCGGGTCTCCGAATAGCTATTACGTTGGAGAATTTGGATTCATTATAACGGTTATCAAGAGCCGTTGCACGGTAATAAACATATGAAGTTGTAGTGTTAAGCGAAACAGTATCTTTGAATTCTGTAATTCGCGTATAGTTTATAGAATCATTTCCGAATGATTCAATAATAGATGAAAATTCGTGTTGGGGAGAATTGGATTTTAATATTCTGTAACCCATCAAATCTTTTTCAACATTTGGTTTCAGTACTAAAGTAACTACACCATTAGAATCCATTGTACCTTTGAACCATATTGGTTTTGCAGGAGGAACAGTATCATTTAAAGCTACATAAACAGGATAGGACTGGCTAATATTACCGGCTGTATCTACAGCCTCTACTAAATAAAAATTATTTCCGCCTTTTATAAAAGTTTTATCAATATACTCTCTTGAAACGGGAGGTAATAGATTTGTTATGTATTTAAATTCACCTGAAGTTGAAGTATCGCGTCCTATGTAAAATCCTTTTAGATCTCTTGCGGGATTATCTCTCATTTGCCATTTTATTTTTACTTCATTGTCATTTATCTGCTCAGGTTGTGGGGCGAATGGTTGTTCCGGAGGTGTTCTGTCTCTACCCATAGCTTTTATTTCACCTATAAAAACATTATCCGCAAATGAAGTAGTGCCGTAAACTTTATAAAAATATGGTTTGTAATTTACAATTAAAGTGTCCAGATAGCCCTCAGATGGATCAATAGCATCAGCTTTATTTCTCATAGTTAACAATGGAGCTTTTGTTAACTTTTTAAATGTCTTACCATTATCATCAGAGCGTTCAACTTTGTAAAAGGATAATTGATTATTTGCTTTCCAGTTTATTCCTATACTGCCTTCATTTTCCGAAGAGGTAAGATTTTGTTTTGCAAAGTCCGGATTATATTGCTCAACTTTTACTTCAACAAGCCCGTCCTCAATAATGTAAACAGGTGATTTGCCTGCTAATTTTATTTTATATACAAATTTTTCACCGCGCTTCACATCTTTATCCACATATCTTAATCCAAGTCCCTCAGCCGAATTAGAGCTGCTGTTTGCCGACAGCATAGCAAATAGTATCTGCCAACCATATTTACTTTTTTTATCTTTTAAGTCTTGCAGTTCATTACCAGTTGATGTTTCTTTTTTAACATTGGTTGTATTTTGATTTGATGATCCAAACATATATGCGAAAGCATCATAGTCAACTTCGGTGGTATCAATTCTTGTCGGTCTTACCTTAAAGTACGCTTCCCATCGCTCGTCAGTCCAGGGTTTAAATACACCTTGTTTAACCGGTTTAAATTCACCGTATAAACCAGTTTGCAAAATTGGTGCGCGTTCCAGAATAAAACCAAGTTCTTTGCATAAATCCCATACTGCCGGTTTGGAAACTGCCCATCGAACGATTACGGAATCAGAATATGTTCTTGCGATAATTCCAATCTTTGTTCTAAGGCTTTCATTCAAATCATTAACGCTAACACTATCTTTTTCCAATATTCCTGTATCTTTTTGTGCAAAAGAAAATATCTGAAGAGAAAGTACCAGCATAATTATTTTTATTAATTTCATAATTATCTTACCTGTGTATATTTAGTTGATTATTGGTGGAAGATGAGTTGTTGTTCATGGAATTTTGGGAAGTTAATCTATTTTGATAATTGTTCCGGGATGGTGGCTGGATGGTTGTCTGCTGTAAAACTCCGGAGCTGAAATTTGCAATTCTTGTTTCGGTTATGAAATTACCACTATTTGATTTTGCCTTTTCCCAAACATTAGTTGTACCCTGTTGTATTGCCCATAGTTCTGCTTTTAAGGTCAGCTTATAACGAGTCGTATCTTCAAGGTTTCTGTAATTTGTCATCACAAAATTTCTTTGTATGTAATATTCATATTGTCCAAGTGAATTTGTTCCGGCACTTCTTACAAGAGGAATTATACTTGCAGTGTTACGATTTTGACTACTAAGTTGATTTGTAGAAGTTGAGACCGCTGTTTGGTTAAAGCGATTTAATGTTTGGAAGTTCTGATTTGAAACCTGACTAACATTTGATGTTGGTGTAGTTGTTGGCTGATTTAATGGTGCCGGACCTAATGAAGTTAAAGCAGCATAATATCTAACCTGAAAAGTTCTGTTTACTATTGAACCATCAGATTGCCTTTCCTGCACATCAAATGCTTCGTTAGGAGTAAAGCCAAACATAACACCAATTTTCTTACCGGGATCAAATCTATCTGGTGAAGGAGGTGTATCAATGTTGATTATCATATCTCCGATTTGCTGTGTGGCATCTTCCTGCGTATAGGTTTGATTAGTGGGTAAAGGTGCAGGCATGCATTGCGTTCCATAACTAACATCCACATAGTTAGACCAATTAATAAATCCATTACCAATATTAACCGAAACAAGTGCTGATCCATTTATCCATACAGGATTCGGAAAACCAGCCTGAACCTGCAAACCTGCTTTTATATCTGCAAAAGTATAATCACAAGTTCCGGGCTCAGTACCGCAACATACGGTACAATAGAAGGCATCTTTTGTAGGTACTGTAACTTTAACATATCCATGAAACCAGGCAGCAACACCGCCCAGGGCATACCAACTTCTGAAACCAATAGGTGAAGTGCCGCCACAGACGGTGTTTTGTGGATATTGAAGTAAAGATAAATTAACTTCAAAACCTCCTCCAGCACCATACTTAAGATAGACTTCACCTCTTGGTAAAGAAACTATGTCAATGGATTTATCATTACTAAAGTTAACCCCAACTCCAAAAGCAAATCCTTTACCTGTGGATGATTCAGATGGTATTGTTGTTTGTACAGTTGGAATTGCAAACCCAACGCTATTTAAACCAGCAATAGTTGAAGGCTGAAAACCGTGTTTAATAAATTGCCCGATGTCATTACCGACTAATGTATATTCCCAGGCAGTTACTCCTAAAACTTTAACATTATTTGGTTGAGATGGTGTACCGCAGATAAAATACCATTTACTGGTTGCTCCATTTATATTCAGAGCCAGGTTTACTCTGTCATTAGGATTTCCAATTCCTCTCGTCGTAACCGATGGTTTATCTATTAAGGCATTAGCTACTAATGAAAATACTTTAGTTGGAGGAACATACTGTACGTAAGCATTACCTAAAATAGTGGCATCACTTCTCTTAGTTAACTCAGCCATACACCAAAAATCAAAATTAAATTTTATCATGTTAAGCCCGCCAGCAAGAGAAAACTCTCCCGTTAAAGTTGCATCACTATTAAAGGCTTTAGGCTCAGGATAGGTGCCTATTACTGCAAGTACACTCAAACCAAGTCCGATGTTTTTATCAGGGGTGAAAGTTGCGCCGGAGTTAGTTGTGTTAGTAGTTGTGGCTGCATTTTCAACGTCAGATGGATTAAGCGGCGGCATGTTCAAAACGGTCATTCTTCTCCATACACCCACACCAAAACCATAAAAAGCCAATCCGGACATGAAAGGAATTCCTGAGGTTTTTGGAAGAATCACTTTAGCGTCAACATACCAGTATCTAAAGAAGTTACTTCCGTTATTGTAATTTGTTGAACCCATTCTTAAAGTAGAACTAATCTCTGTCTTTATGGAGTTTATGGTTGCTTTAATGCTACCCATAAATCCATTTCCATAAACAGGATCGGCACTATAGAAAGCTATTTTACCATCCAGCTTAACAGCAGATAAATTTGCAAACACCTTAATAGTATCTAAATTAACACCTACAAATGTTGGAGTGAATTTGCCGGTAACAGCATCTTTTTCAATAGCTCCAATCACTGATAAAGCGCATGTACCTCCAATTTTTTCATCAAGATTTACAATAATTGAAAATGATACACCTCCCCTTATAACTTCAGTTCCTTGTTTCGGTTTCATCTTGAATTTTATATAATTTATGCTAACAGGAAAATTTGCCAGAAATTTTGGCGGACTTGCAAAACTCCACGTACCTATGTTGAAAGTAAAATTGTGATAGTTTGTGCTGTCCATATAGCTAAGTCCAACATTCTGAAAATCCATCGCCATTTTTACATTTTTAACCGGACCAATATTTATATTTGCCCATTCAAAATTTCCGTTTAAGTTAATGTCGAATTTAGTACTGTTGTTAATTGAAAAATTTATGGTTGAAGTATTAGCCAATACAAGCTTTGCATCAGAGAAAAATTTTGCGGTTATCGGTCCTTGAGGTTTAATAGTAAATAGAAATCCATTATTTGCTGCAAATGTTGCTTTAAATGGAAGTGAATTAAGCGGATTAACTTCTGATACCGGCAGAACAATTTTTCCACGCAGGTAAGCATTTGTTAAAGAGCTGCAAACTATTTCAAGTTTCAGAGTATCTAAACTTGCACCAAGCCCGGATATATTTCCATTTGGGAAAGTAAAAATATCTTTTGCCAAAACCTTCCCAGTCAATCCTTGTTTATTAATAATCATGTTTTCAATATTAACAGTAATATTCTGAGTTGATGTTTTAAAATTATCGGGAAATTTTATTTTAGCTTCCTTAATAAAAAACCCGGTGAAACTTACACCTGTATCAGCACCTGCAGGATAATTTGCGGGGAACGATAATGAATCAGGATTTCTTAAGTTAGAGTGGTCATAATAAAACGAAGTTACCTCCAGTTCCATTCCCTGTGTTCCTGAAATTGTGCATTTGGGTAGGTTCGCCGCTATAATCCAGTCATCCCATTTAACAATGTTGGTTACAATGTTACATTTAGCTTTATCAGTACCATTATCTGGGACAGGTTTTAACCAGCTCCTTGGAAACATAACATCCAAATCAATATTTAATTCACGAAAGCCTTCACAATCCCACGAGATAAAAGTTCCGTTCGAAGCCCCTTGTTCTTTCTTAATTAAGACAGTATACGAATCACCGTTAGGAACATTCCCAATAAAAGTTGCGTCATCTATCAGCCCAAGTTTGCCGGATTGAAGCGAAGGTCCTCCGGTTGAAAATATAATATCAGACCCTTTAAATCCTACACTATCGTTATACTCATTAACAGGAAATATTGCCAGACAATTTAATTTTGCTGAGGTTGGTTCAAATTTCATTTCTGATATAGCAATTGTGTATCCATCTGCATTATTAATTCCTAAGGGTAGTTTTAACGGAGTATCTGTATTGTCTTGAACCATCTGTGCCAGGTCAAAATCTTTAACCAGCTTATTTACTGAAGGATAATTACTTAATGTATTGTGCAGCCAATGATCTAATTTTTTTACTTTAGCTGTTGTCCAATTAAATGAACCGGCACCATTTATTAACCACTGCTGGGGCCATGTATCCGGTGTTTGATCGAATTGGGTTATTACATTGCCGTCATATAATTCATCAACCGTATTTACTTTAATGTTTTTAAATTCTACGGCTACAGGAGTTTTAAGCCAGGGAACCAGAATAGAACCTGTTCCGGTTAGTGCAGAACTATTGCCGGAAGCAGCAAGTACCTTCATACTAAAAAGACCCACTTTGATAATTTGCTGAACAAAATCATTCGCAACCTTTGATGAAGGTATTTGGTTTGTAATTGTAGCCGCTTGCGGTACAGATTGGCAGCCTGATGCCGGCAGTTGTGTATTACTACTACCACTACTACCGGTACTATCATTAGTAGTAATGATAAGGCTTTTTAAATTATTATTACCTGATTGAAAATCAAACCTTCGAATTTCACTGGAAGTAATAGAAGAATTATTCTGAGCAGCAAAAATCTGCCATGCATATTTCTTTTCTGTTTCAAATTTTCTTGCTGATACCGGATACTGAAACATTGTTGTTCTAATTTCTGATTTCTCAAACCACGCTGAATTTCTTTGAATAGCGGTTTCAGGAGACTGATTTCCAATTGTCTCAACTATCTTTAATTTGTACGTCATTTGTCCTGAAGGAGCCGGCATTGGAGGTAACCAGGTAAATGTCGGTGGCTTTTCAGCAGGAATACTTTCTCCATCAACAGGTGAAATAAGTGTAGGTGGAGAAGAAATTTCCACTTTTTGATTAATACAATCGCTTCCAATTTCTTCACCAGATTCACTTTTTACACGAATACAAATTGTATAATCACCTGAAGGTGCATTGCCAGTTCGGGTAAATGCTTCTCGCCATTTCCCTGATTTGAAATTAACATTCCCGGTTTTAATATCATCATATGTAATTCTCTTCATTCCAGGAGGTAAGCTTATCGGTTTTGAATTCCCTTCTACAATTATTCCATCCCCTGCTTCTTCTAATGTTCCATTTAGTGTTATCTGAATAGAATTTTTACCTGAATTTATTAGAGTTAATTTCCATATATCTGTTACGCTAAGTTGGTTAGGCGGAGGTTGTTGAAGCTTTACCGACACTTGTGCAAAACAATACCCGGTAAAGAAAAATAATGTTAAAAACAGAAATCGTTTTTGCATATTACACCAACATTGATTGATAAGTAGTTATTTTTTAATTGAATTAATAATTGGGGTCCCCAAACAGCAAGGATTTATATTATCTCGCCGTTCCTAATCTTAATGGAAGTTTTGTTCTTCAGATTTTTTAGAGACGATCTTAACTTTTCGATTTTAACCGATGGAACGTTCGGATCGTTTTCCAGATCGGCGATTGCTTCTTCAATTGATTTGTATTCTTTTACATTAACTTCATCTACTTCCTTCTTTATAATTAAAAGTGGGGCAGACTTAGACTGCTTTTTTGTAAATAAATCAATTAGCTTTTTTATAGTTTTCAATTTAGTCGATTAGATTTTTGATCAAACGTATGCACTTTGCTCCAGTACTACAATAGCTAATAAGTATACGGTATGTGTTGGTAAACTAACGGTAAGTTTTTACGAGTAATCGGTATGTAAAATAGGATTTTTAGCGATCAAAATTTTAATGAATTCATCATAACGTTTTTTTCACTCTGTAGATTTATGATTCTTTTGGTTTAGAGGTAAACTGGTTTTATAAGATATGACTGACAAATCGACAAAATTTATCCAAATGGTCTAAGGCTACGAACAGGACTTTTATAGGCTTGTTACATGCCCGGTAGAGGCATGAAGAATAGTTGTTAAAATAACCGATTGCCAGAAACGGATCCAAGTATAAAAACTTAGAGATAAAACACAGATACTGTTTGAACATCAAAGAATTTGCCTAAATGTTATTTTGCAAATGACCTATTAGGTCCATGTGAAACTACTAAACTTTATATTATTCTCGCGCATAAATTCTCCAAACAATGAGTAAGCTTTATTAACACTAAATTCTTTTTTTATTGCTTGTAATAGACCCGACTTATCTCCGGTCTTTAAATTAAAAATTTGATAGAACTTATTTACTTCCTCCGGCTCTATTGTATAGCTATACTCATAATCAGAATCACCCATAATTTTTTCAACGGAGTTACCAATATCATAGCCATCAAAGTATAACTGGTCTTTCTCATTGAAGTATATCTGCATGGATATTTTAATATCAGATCTTTCTAAATAAAACAGAGTTACTTTTTCCATAGCGTGATTTGATTGGTTTGGTTTATTTTACTTCGTCCCCTTTTTTATCAATATTAGACCAAGCACCACCTTCCATTTCATAATGTTCAGGATCATATCGGTCTTTTTTAAGTGTACAGTTCAACGCAACTCTTGCAATCCCTTTTTCAAATTGTTCAGCACATTCATATTTTGGTTCTATAATTATAATTCCGTTATTGTTTGCGTAACCAATTTTTCCATTACGTACTACCCGAAATAAGCCGTCTACCAACCAGTCTGGACCATTGTCAAACATGTATACATCAAATAAAATGTTTTCATTTCTGTCAATTGCTACAACTTTTGAATTGGTTAACTTATCATCAGAAACAAATGCAAAGTTCCTGAAAGTATCTGTAAAACAATAGTTGTATTTTCCTTGTGGAATACTAATCTCTCCTTTTGAATTTCTATAACCACAAGATTTACCCGGAGAAAATAGACCATCATCTGAAAAGCTAACCAAGTAATCTGTATGAATTGAATCTAAATTAAAATATTCTTGAGTTTTATTTACTCTCGATTCAGTTCCTTTACAACTAAAAAAGGACAATAATATTAATGTGTAAAAAACATTTCTCATTTTGTTAAATGTTCTATAACGTTTTTTAAATCGTTCTAATTTTTGAATAGATTTTACCATTTAGCCTAAAAATCCTTGAGGCAGCGAACACTGAAACCGTACTCCTTGGTGCCATAGAACAAGTTGATACTATTATCATTGCCCCACAAGTAGACGTAGTACGCGTTCGTAACATCGTAGTGCTCCGTAGAACTCCAAAAGCCAGTGTAGTCACCTAAAACAGTGAAGTTACCATGGGGTTCTCGGTAGCCCGCAAGCAAAGCAGAAAATCCACTTGTGTTTGTTCCGGCACCTTGCCCAATCTCTTTTAAGACATTGCCGTTATTGCTTACTTTTCTTTCTAAAGTTATAAACTCATTATAAGTTGGTATGTGCCAGCCTTCTGGAGCCAATCCTCTTTTATCACTCACCGCATACCAATTATACAACTTACCATACTTTTTCCCATTCACCGGATCATTTTCATAATAACACCATACTGGATTGCCATTCTCTCCAGACGCCATCCATTCTTCCGTTGTCTTCGCTTCTGGAATCAAATCACCATTTCTAAATCTGTTAACATTTAAATTTTCAACTGACCATTCTTGAATACCTATTTTGACAGTCCCATTAGTTTTTAGTCCTTTCATCTCTGGTTCCATTGCAACACTGTCAGCGCTTTTTCGAAACACTTCTTTAGAATCAGTTCCCGATCTGTATTCATCTTTAATTATTTTTTCCAAGTCAATGAGTCCAATATGTACAGTATATTTATTTACTTCACTCGCCGCTTCTGTATTATATGTAATTATAAACTTCCCATCTTTGTAATAGGTAATATCCGAGATGAAATCAAATTGACTGCGATTGAATAGAATTGTAAACTCTTTATTTGAAAGGGCATTTACAATCAGATAAAATGTTTCTGAGTCTCCACGGAATTGTCTGTCAATATCTTTTAAAGTTACTTTTGAATATTTTTGTTTATCAACTGGAACATTATGTAGAGAGTAACCGCTTTTATATTCGCCAGTACCATCGTTAATTAAACACTCTCTTTCCTTTTCGATTGTATACGGATTTAAAGTATCAATAATAGCACCGTTGTCTGAGGATATTTCAATAAATGTTGAATCCCAATTTCTACCGAAAATGAAGTTTGATCCTTTCAAATAGATTTCCCCAACTTGTCCTTCAATTTTTATATTCCAGACAAAGTCTTTTACCTTAAAATTATAGTCTTTGTGATTCAAAAAAGTCGTGTTACAACCAATGAATGAAGAGATTAAGATCAATATGATTATTCGGTTTTGCATTTTTTTCCTCTGTTTATGGCATTGATTCGTAACAACCCATCACTCCAAAATCTTTATTTCTTTTTTTATTCTTCTTCAGAACTCAAGTTCAAAGTAAAATTTCATGTGCTTGTCCTTATGTTTCCTTCGGAGCGACTGGGGCAAAATTTGAAATTTATTATTTGAGTACAAAATCGTACAGCTCCTGATAAGGATCGTGGAAAGTAATGGAACCATTCTTTTCCTGCACATAAAGCAAAGCCAACACTTTTGTGTATCGTTCCTGCTTTCCGGATCTAATAGAATTTCTGACATCCTCATATTTTATTTTTTCTTCCTGAACAATTGCTTTAATATCCGTTGAACAAATTACTTGTCGAAACATAGATAGAAGTATTGTTGGAATACTACAATTAAGTTTAATTATTTCACCCATTTTCACTTGCTGTTATTTTTAAGAAAATCTATCGAAGGCTGGAATGGATTGATAAAAGAAACCGTCCCAACTTTATCTACACTATAGAGCAAAGCAATCATTTTTTGGTAACGTTCCTGCTTGCCGGCATTTATAGTTTTACGATTATCAGCATAATTTTTTTTGATTACTTCTACATTCCCAACATCTCCATCCGGATGTTTCTTGGCATATTCACTATTAGCTAATTCATGTGCATAAGCCACTGCATTTTCTTCTGAATTTATAGCAAGACCATCTTCCCAGAACTCAACTATATATTTATCAGCACCCGCAGATTGGGCTCTAATTTCCCATTCCTTTTCCAACTTTTTCTGATCATACCCTCCGATAGTTGTAATAATCATCATAAACATTCCTGCATCAAAGTGTGTTTGTTCTGCATAATCATTAATTGATTTTGCACCTATAGCCTGACATTTATTTCTCATTTCTTCCGACCAAGTTTGTGTTTGGATTTCAATTAATTTATTCTTTTCAGATTCAGGATCGAATCCTTTTACTATTTCGTCCAGATCGGAGAATGCCTGTTTTTTTATTGATATGAATTTGGGATCATTTTTTTCCAAATAAATAGTTGTTGCATTCTTGGTTGTCTTCATGATTTTTCCTGTCTTATGAGTTTGAGAAAAACAATATCCGCTGCCGAACAAAAATAGAGCAGCTATTGCAATAATCATTTGTAGAGAATACATTTTTTTTCGCCGATCTTTTAAACGTATTTTTGGTCTGGTTAAATGCATTTATTAATCCTTAAATTGTTAAAATGTTTAGTACAATTTGAATGCGAACTTTAAAGTTATTAACTGTCAAACTACCACTTGTTTTATTGGTTTTTGTCTAAACATATACTCAATGTTTCTTTGCTACAATAGCTAATAAGTATATGGTATGTGTTGGTAAACGAACGGTAGGTATTAATTATTAATCGGTAAGTGAAGAAAGAAAATTCTGGTCTTATTCCGGCATAATAATTTTATACAGTGGTGGGGGAAGAGAAATAATGACCTCGGTTCCTTGAGAGTTGCTGTTACCATTGCTCAAATCTTCAAACATGATCGGCTGCGGAAGCTCCATTTTTGTGCTCAATAACCTCAGGCGCTCTTCAATAATCTTTATCCCTCTTGAAATGTGATCTTCTTTTTGATTCTTCTTTGCTTCTTTAATTCCTATTCCATTGTCGGTAACCTTAATTATTAACGATCGGGTTATTACTGAATCAATATCTACATCTTCAAATGAAAAGGAAATAGTTACCAATCCCTTACTGCCGGAATTAATTATACCATGCCAAATTGTATTTTCCGCAAATGGCTGAATGATCATATTCGGAATCATTATAGAAGCCGTGTCCATATCGGCTCCGGTAATGATCTCATAAGAAAAACTTTCCTGGAATCTAAGCTTCTCAAGATCCAAGTATAACTTTAGCCGGTAAAGTTCTTCTGATAAAAGAATAAATCCGCTGCCTGCAGTATCAAGATTTTTCCTTATAAGCTTCGCCATCATTGCTATATAATCATTTGCTTCTTCATTTCTATGGCAATTGATGAGGTATTGTACTGAGTTGAGTGAATTAAAAATAAAATGTGGATTCATCATTGCAGATAATGCCTGATGTTCAAGCTCATTTATCCTTTCTGTTAATGCTAATTCCTCCCGAATCTTTTTATTTTTCAGTTTCAAGCGCAATGTTACAATTGAAACAGAGATGAAAACAAATATTGAGATTATCCCAAGTTTATACCATATAGTTTCATTGAAGCGAGGTTTAACCTCGAAAATGATATTGAATGGTTTCCCCCAAGCACTATTCTGAGATTTTGCCATAATCTGCAATTCATATTTCCCATTCTCAAGAGAAATGAAATTTAGAAAATCGTAATCCGTTTCACCCCACTCACCATTCAAACTATATTTATATTTTATTGAACCTGGTGAAGAAAAACTTAATGCTCTGAAATTTATGTAAACATTATGTTGTTCCGGCTCAAAAACTAATTTGTTATAATTTGTATAAACTGAATCCCCTGCCTTTATGCTAATTATTTTTACATCGAGTGAACGAGGGACATAGTTGTTGAATAAATTTATGTCAAGAATGGAAATGCCATTGCTTGTGCCGATGTAAAGTAAATTTTTCTTGTCATCAAAATAGAGTGAAAATACTTCATCAGATGGAAGACCCGTTTTCCTGTCAAGATGTATAATTGATTTCCCGTCAATCAAATAAAGTCCCTTCATATTTCCGATCCAGATCCTATTCTTACTATCTGAAACCAGTGAAGTTGAAGAGGATAAATCGTATCCTAAAATATTTGTGTAACTGGTAACCGAATCATTTTTTAAGTTATAATTCGCAACGCCTTTATCACCAGTAAACCAAATTTTGTTTTCATTATCCTGAAAGACTGAATTAATTCTTGAGTTCAGAATTGTATTAGAGGGAAAAAATGATTTCTTCCAGCCTGCCTTTCCAGAATTATTGGAAAGAAAGTTTAATTTGCATAAGCCAAGGTTAGTTCCTATCCAAACATTCTTTTGTGTATCCTCAAAAATTTTGTTAATGCGGTTTATATTAGAACTATCTCCAAAAATATTTAACCTCAATGATCGTTCCTTTCTATATGGAAATTCTTTTTGAATTATTATGGAATTATCCCACTGGCCAAACAGATAAAACCCATCACTTGTCTTACAAAAGGAAGCTTGAACCAACAAATGGATTTTAATTTCTTTATAAGAAATATCTATGGTTTTATTTCCACCAAATGTGCCGCAAATATAAAAATCGTTATTGATATTATTAACGCTGTTTATATTTTCTGTTAATGTTTTCCCTGAATTGCTTTTGATATAGTAGAATCTTCCATTTTCTAAAATATTTATACCGTTAAATGTCCCAATCAATATTTTACCGGAGTTCTCTTTCGCTATGGAATAAACACTATTACTGCTCATTCCATCATTTTCATTATAGCTTTTTAAATAAAGATTATTCAAACAAAATACGCCTTTGCCGAATGTACTTACCCAGATATTTCCTTCAGTATCTTCAAGATAGTTATTCACTAAAGTATTCTGTAGTCCCATTTTAATCCCCATATCAATGATTTTATCTGTACCGTTCGGAATTAAAAAGAAACCCCTGTTCATAATCGAAAACCAGATATTATTATTTCTATCTCTTAAAATTGTTACAACCTCATTGTTATCTGCGTACAAACTTATTTTATATCGTTTGATTACTTTGTTGTTTTTTATCTTGTAGATCATCCCAATTGCGCCAATGAGGTAACTGTCATCATCACCCATTGTAAGACAATGAACCGTGGTATCCGGCAAATCTTTAATGTGCAATTTGTTAAGAGTATCATCTTTAAAATTAAATAACCCACTTGTAGTTAAAGCTAATATTTCTCCGCCTGGTAATTTTTCTAATTTAATAATATGGATAGGATTTGCGGAGATACTATAGCTAGATCTGTTGGATGAAACTTTTTCTTTTATAACATTAATATTTCCTAATGTACGGTAGGCGTATAATTTTTGTTCATCTTTTCCTGAAGGGACAAGCAATAAATACGAGGTAGCAAAACTTTTTCCGTTAATAACATTGCAATAGTTTTCGATCCGGCTATTTCTTAAAACATTAATCCCTTTTTCATAATTACCAATATACATTACACCATTTTTACCTTCTACAAGTGATATAATCGAATTTGAATTAAGTCCGTCTTTTGTACTGAATGTAGTGAAACGTTTTCCATCAAACTTGCTCATTCCATTTATTGTGGCAAACCAGATAAATCCATCTCGATCCTGAATAATATCATATACAGTTGAGGAAGCCAGTCCATCAGCTGATGTGTAGTGATAATAAGCCGGTGTTTGCGGATAAAGATGAGTATAGTATAGAAAGATGATTATGATTGTTATGAAAATTTTTTTCATCATATTCAAACAGCATTTATCACGGTCTTGATTTTTTGAATAAATTCCGGAGCTTTCCTGCGCGATATTTCAATCCTGCTTCCATCTGTCATCGTAACAAAGTTTCCGCTGATGTTTGAATATTCTTTTATATACTTCAAATTGATTAAATGCGATTTGTGAATTCTGAAAAATTTTTCTTTCGGCAGTGTTTCCTCAAAATCTTTTAATGTGCGGGAAATAATTGTATTCTTTCCGTCTTTAACAATAACTTTTGTATAGCATCCTTCTGCTTCAATTCGGATTATGTCATCAATAACCAGTATATTAAATCCATGAGTTGCAGGAAGCACTAATTTATCCGTTTCATAAACAGTTTCAATTTTTCTCTTTTGATTATTAATCGTCAAGAGTTTTTTAACTGTTTGCTTAAGCTCTTTTATATTTACCGGCTTAAGAAGATAATCAGTTGCACCAGCCTTTACAGCATCGATTCCAAATTCTTCATGAGCGCTAACAAATACAACCATAAATTTTCGATTATCATATTCTTTTAGGAAATCAAATCCATCAAGTACCGGCATATTAATATCGAGGAACACTACATCAGGGTCATGAATCTTAACAAGTTCCTTTGCGCTAACAACGGAATCCGCGCATCCAAGGACTTCTATCTCAAGACAATAAGTTTCAAGGATCTTCTTAAGGTTTTCCCTTCCATGAAGTTCATCATCAACTATTATTGTTTTCAATTTATTCAATTTCAATTTGCGAAAATATATTTTGAAGACTTAGTCTTAACATTCTAAACTCCGTTATTTATACGAGCCGTATATATCTTTGGAAGGCTTTAACTAAAATTTTTCTGTCGCTTTTGACTGCACTCTCAAAAACGTAAAATAAGTTATGTAAAATTTTTTATAGAGTAAATATTTAAATAAATCATTTCTGGCAAATTTATTCACAATTTTCGGTCGGCTTTTAGGTTGGAATAAAACAATATTTAGGAAAAACACAAACCATAATTAAAATAACTTGATAAGTCACCTTACGCAGCATTTTGAACTCTACCCCAAACCCCCTTCTCTTTGAAAGAGAAGGGGACTAAGGAGATGAGTTTTTTGGCTCAAATATCTAACGATGCGTAACGTGACTTGATAAGATCTTTAAACGCTTTACCTTTAAAGAGATAAAAACTAAACCTGAATATTGGAGAGAATTAAAAAAGCCTAGTAAATGGTTTAGGTTAAAAAAAGATGAATGCGGAGATAATAATTAAGAGATGTATAAACAAAGAGAGTGATATTTTGCAATACCACTCCCGAAAATTTAGATAATTATTATTACTCCCATAGAATTTGTAATGCTGGTATTAGCCAGCAGGTGCATTACTGCTATGCAGTCTATAATGACCGCAAGCTATTAAGTTAGCCGTTTGTTATCATACAGTTTTCAATCCTCTTTTAACTAACACTAAAATAATCACTCATATTTCTTCTTCTGTAAAAAACAGTTATGTTAATACAACAACATATTGCTGTGGAAAAAAATGAGCCGATCAGCCTTAAACATTTTAATAATTATCCTTCTACATAATTTCAACTACAAGGCACAAAACATTCAAATTACTGACGGCTGGTATTTCATAGACAACAACAAATTTTTTATTAAAGGGATTGGGTACGAAACGCATACTCGCCCAGGACAGGTCCCTTGGATTTATAGTTTCAATGCTGATTTAATCAGAGAGGATCTACAAAGGATTAAAGATGCTGGATTTAATACAATCCGAACATGGGGCGCATTAAAAGAAGAAGAATTGAAATTAGTAGAAGAATCCGGACTTAAAATGTTATTTGGTATTTGGATCGATCCTCAAGGTAATTTTGGGGATCAATCTTTTCAAACCGCTTCACTTAATCTTGTAAATGAAGTTTTGAGTTACTCAAAAAAGTACGATTGCATAATCGGATACTTAATTATGAATGAACCGCAGGTTGCTCATATTTACGATTCCGGTTCTCAAAATCTCCTCGATCTTTGGAATGCGGTTATAGAATTAATTCATCAAAAGCATCCTGGCGTACCGGTCTCATTTTCAAATACGATGATTGGTGATTTCATAAAAATGGACCTTTTTGATTTTGCAGCATATAACGCATATATCTACAATCCAACAACTCTAACACACTCTCATGGTTACGCCGGATATTTACATTATTTAAAAAACAACCGTGCTCCGAATAAACCATTTGTTGTTACCGAGTTCGGTTTATCGGTTTCACCTGGAACCGCAAGTAACCAGTATGGTTATGGTGGAAACACGCTTAAACAACAGTCCGATGGTGATCTTTTTATGTACCGGGAATTAATTGATGCTGGTGCACAAGGCGGAACAGTTTTTCAGTATCATGATGGGTGGTGGAAAAGCGGCAATGAATATTATCATGATAGCAATGCGGAGGAATGGTTCGGCTTAATAGAATTTGCAAGTTTAAACGATCAATATGGAACACCTCGCCCAGTTTGGTACTCATTTAAAAAATATAACAAAGCAATAATCACTGATCCGAAAAATGAACAGATAATCAAAGGAGCTATTCCAATTGAAATATTTACGACCGAAGATGTTGCAGCATTTTCGATTGTCTTAAATAATAATATTTTAATTAATCAAAAGGTTTACAAAAGTTATTACAAAGGTGAATTGAATTTATCTTTAAACGATGAAATCAAAGATCTGCAGTTAAATTTTTATTTCTACAATTCAAACGGTGATACTTTAAAATCCGAAATGATCTCAGTTCTGCTCTGCAAAGATACCGTTTCACTTCCCACGATTGATTTGCAGATAATTCCAACGAATTTAAACCCGGGGGCGAAAAATTATTTATTAATGAACCTTACAAATAATCCTTTATTTACAATCTTAAATAATAAAGTTGATTATATAGTCCATCCTCATATTGGATTTGATCCAGGAGCATCAAAATATCGAATTATTCAATTAACGAATAACAAATATAATTTTTCAGATAATTTCGATATACCACTTAATACAAAAGTTGCTACATTCGGTACCGGGTTTACGATTCAGTACGGAACATTCCAAAAGAGAATTACTGCACAAAAAATTTTAACACAAGGCAGTTGGGCAGATCCTATTTTAGCTACCGATATAATTACTGATATTAGCGAATTGAATAACGAGATAAAAAAACTTGATACTGGATTTGAATTATTCCACAATTTCCCTGATCCATTTAATTCAAGTACCAAGATCCGATATACAATAAGCGATCAGCAATATGCAACTTTGAAGGTTTATGATATTCTGGGAGATGAAATAGAAACATTAGTTAATGAAGAAAAACTTGTTGGAAGTTATGAAGTTGAGTTTGATGGTAGTAAACTTTCAAGTGGGATATATTTCTATCAATTAAAAGCCGGCAGCTTTACACAAACACGTAAAATGATCATTCTAAAATAGCTGTACGGGAAGTACATCGCGTGCACTCATTTTTCAAGCCCACACATTGTATTTTATTCCATACAGCAAAGAACAATTTCCCGAAATCAATTTTTTGTTTATGTTAAGTATTATAGTAAACGGAAAATTCAATAAGAAACTATCCGTCCATTGAAGAATCATAGCTGCTATTAATGGAAAGATTTGTTTTTATTGATATTTTTGTTGAAGATTCAAATTGAATCGAAAATGTATTCCCACATTTTTTGTCAATCCCCATCTTCCTTGCTGGCACAAAAGGATGATTCACTTTATATCAATAAAAAATTATTAAGGCACAAAGATTTGGCAGCTATTCAAATTTACCATCACTATTTGCATTAAAACTTCAGACAAACAGTAAGTAAGCTTTAGCAAAATAAAAAAGGGCTTGCGTTTTATGCAGCCCTTCTATTGCTAACAAGAAGTTTTAGTCCTTTTCATCTTCTTCTTTTTCATTCCCTTCATCTTTTTCAGATTTGGATTCGTTCTTTTTAACCAGTTTTCCATCATTCGTGAACATTAATTCTTTGTGTGATTTGCCTTTTGATATTTGAGTTTCAAAAGTAATATTATCTTTTGCATCAACAATTTTTGCTGATCCGGTAATACTCCATCCTTTGTGGTGCTTTGCCACAAATTTTTCAACACCTTTTGGCAATTCCGATTTTGTAATATCTGTTTCAGTTTCCTGTAAACCGCCTTCGGCATCCATTACAACTGATACAGCAGTTCCGTTTAACTTAAACTCAGCCTCAAATTCAGTTTTTCCTTCCTTAACCCATTTAATTACTGTTACATTGGGATAAAGTTTGTTGAAAGCATCTTTTACTTTAACCGGCACATTAATTTCTTGTGCAGTTATTGAAATTGTGAAAGCAAATAAAACTAATAAAACAATTCTTGTTTTCATTTTGATTCTCCTTTTTTTTGTTTTGTGTTGTTATATTCCATTATCATATTGAATGGCTTTTTCTTTGGTTTTTTTTGATGGTTTGCCGAGATGATAAGTTACTCCTAAATACATAATTCTCGAATCACGGCTATTTGTTGTACTCTGTCTCATCCAGGATATGTCTAAATTCATTTCTCTTGTGAGAGTTTTGAAAAGATCCGAAATTGTAAAAACTACAGATAATTTGTCATCAAATAAATCCTGGCGTACACCAAGGTTAAAAACAAAACTCGGTTTGTATTCTCCTTGAGGCGTTAACCGTGCTGATCTGTAATTGGAATTTATCTGAAGCATTGTTGTTGACGTAAGATTTGCATTACAGCTCATATTACCACTGTAGGTTATCGTCGATTTGTTATTGCTAAATCCAAGATTTGAAGCATCTATCTTTTCATAAAAAGCATTTCCGCTAAGATTAGCAGTAATAAATTTTTCATAGCTTCCTGAAAAAACAACTTCCAAGCCGGCAGATTGATCTGAAGACAAATTTTCTCTTGTGGTTAAAAGTGTAGTATCGTTAATTGCCTTTGTAATCGTTGTAATTCCATTATATCGGTTTCTATAAAACACGCTTGGGATTATTGTAAGAATATCTGATTGCCATAGAAATCCAAATTCAACCGAATGAATAAATTCAGGTTTAAGGGATGGATTACCAGCTCTAATGTTTCTTGGATCCTGGTATTCTGGAAATGGATTGAGATCATCACCTTCGGGTCTGTTAGCACGTTTACTGTAATTTAGCTGAAGCTGCATCAACTCGCTTAGTTTATAGCTTAGATGAAGTGTAGGATAAATATTGAAATAATTATTCGTAATTATATTATTTCTTGAAACAAGATTTGCTTTTATAAATGCCTGCTCGCCTCTCAATCCGCCTAAAACACCAAATGAACCAAATGAATTTGAGTAAGTTGTATAAATGGCATGAATATCTTCGTTGTAGATAAAGTGATTTGTTTTTTCAATGTCCGTAATAAATTTCTGTCTTACAGGATCAAAAGCATCGCCATAAAAATCCAAATCAGTTTTATTCAACTCACCATTATATCCTGCTTCAAAAGTTTCACTCTCACTTATTGGATAAGAATACTCAGCCAGCAGTTGAATTTTATTCTCATCTTGTTTAATCAAAGTATTATCATATTCGTTATAGATGGAAGGAACCCGATAAGTATTTGTGTAATGATTATCCTCTACTTCCGGAGAAAATGAATCGTTTACTTCAAATCTAATTTTATGATCATCTCCGGAAAAGTTGTGCTGGAAATATGCTGTGGCATCTCCTTCTTTTTCATATTCATAGTCAACTCTGCTTCTGTCATAATCCGTTGTAATGGTTTGATTCTTATCCCTTAAAACTTTTGTTGAAATATCATCACGTGTAAAACCCCTGTAAAAATAATTTCCAGTTATACCTAAACTGTTCGCTTCGTCCATATCATAATCAAGCCCAAGCATGCCTCCCCTGGAAAGAGGTCTCGATAACGATTTACTATGATCACTATAGAATCCAGAAATATTCGTTCCATCGCCATATTGCGTTCTGATATCTGATGAAATAATGTTACGGTCATCCTGCCTGATACTCAAGCTTCCAAAATAATTTACTTTGCCTGGTTTATAATTTAGAGCTGTGTTTCCATTGTACCTTTTTTGATTGCCAATACTGGCTGTAATGTTTCCATTTAATCCTGTGCCAGTTTCTTTTTTTAGTACAAGGTTTATAATTCCCGAAGTTCCATCCGGCTTGTATTTAGCAGATGGATTTGTAATTACTTCAATCCTTTCAATGGTATTAGCCGGCATCTGCTGCAATACATCTGCTCGAGTTTTTCCCATAAGCGGCGATGTTTTTCCATTTATAAGTATCAAAACATTGGAGGATCCTCTCAGGCTTACATTGCCATCAATATCAACCTGAACAGAAGGTATATTTTGTAATAACTCACTAACCGTTCCTGTTTTGCTAAGAATATCCATTTGCACATTATATATTTTTCTATCAATTGAATTACTCATAAGAATTTTATTGGATGTTACTGAGATTTCATCAAGAATAACTTCTGTTGAAGTTAATAAAATATTTCCGGCATTAACTTCCTTGTTCTTTGATGTTATCGAAATCGTGGTTGTGTTTTTAGTTATATAACCAACAGAGCTGATTCTTAAAAAATAATTTCCAAAGGGTATCTCTGGTATTTCGAATTTCCCCTTATTATTAGTAAGTGAACCAGTAATTGTGCTGCTGTCTGAATTTTTAATTACGCTGATGCTTGCAAACTCGATGGGTTGATGATTTGCTGAGTCTGAAACTGTTCCAGATAAAACGCCCACATTCTGTGCATTCGTATTTTTCCCAAGTATTAAAATGATTGATACTAAAAAAAATATTAGCTTATTTTTCATTTATCTCTCTATTGATTGAATTTTTCTAATCCGAAATATAAAAACAGATTTTGAAGAAACTCTGAAGATTTTTAGACACTATTTTTTTATCACTTATTCCTTTTCTGTTTATCCTTATTTGGTCTTCAACTTTTCAACAAAGGAATAATTATGTAGAAACTTCTGAAAAATTCAGAATGACAAGTTCTGCAACAGCCTGCGTTAGGCACATAGGCGTCAACTTAAGGAAATTTTGTACTTGAATAACTCCGGCATTTATGCCGGAGTATCGGAATCCTCAAAAAATCCTGGACTTTAGTCCAACCTACTTGCAGTAGGCAAGTACAATCCTATTGTTGGGCTAAAGCCCTAAATTCTTAGAGAATATTCTTTCCCCGACTTGAAAACCTGCCTACGGTAAGCAGGGTCGGGGCTATTTTCATCATAAACTAAATATTTTACCTTAAGTTGACTCCTATGTGCGTTAGGCAAGGTTCGCTTACCTTAAGCTGCAAACAATTCTTCACGGCAGGAACACAAATTGTTTAATTGGGAAGCTGAAAGTTTTTCAATTTCTGTTTTGCTGGTGCTGACTGATAATTGGTCTAATTATTTTATTAGAAGCTGACTAATGGTACGCCTATAATAAAGAAAATAAACCAACTAATAAATAACTGTACAAAGGGAACAGTTGGATTAAGAGAATACCTGGCTTCCAAAGGATTTCAAAAAAAATTATTACGAAAATATGTGAGCGGAACCCGGCTTGAAAGTTTAGATTACGGTGCTTACAAATTAGCTAATGATGAGATAGATTGGTATGGAGCACCAAACACTTTACAAAAGCAAAATAGGTTGCTGTACATCCTGGTGGTAAGACAGCATTAGAATTAAAAGGATATGCCCACAGGAAATCCTTCTTTGTTGACGACCAAGCCAACAGCTATTTGCGGTTGATTAGATTTATTGTCTTTAGAAAATCCGGTTTTACGAAAATCATCAGATATGAATTTTTCAAAGTATAAAGTAGTTACATCGTAGAAGACTATTGCAAAGTCAAAATCAAATTCCTTTACATCAAAGTTAATTGTTAGCTCTTCTGCTTTATCTTTTAGTTTTAGTATTGCTGGAAGTAAATCGTAAATGGTTTGTCTTCGATGTTTTTTGTTGAAATAATTTTCTGAAATCTCAAACGAAAGTAATTTTGAAACTGGTTCAATAATGCGGATAGTAACCAAATCATTAAGTAATTTGTTATTAAAACAAGTGTAACCTAATCTTGCTTGTAATTTGTACAAGGTCTCGTATAAAAACGTGTACTGAAATCCAAGAGATTCACATTGCTCGATAGAAATGAAACGTTCTTCTTGTGGAAACAAAGAAATTTGTTTTGTTTAATAACTTTTAACGAAGTCATAAGTTTCGTATTTTCATTGCAGAATAAATAAAGATTATGAAAAACAATTTCTCTATACTCGGTAAACCAATAGTCCGGCAGGATGGATTGGAAAAAGTAACTGGCAAAGCTAAGTTTGGCAATGATTATAATTTCCCGGGACAGCTTTATGGGGTAATGGTCCGCATCCCTGTGGCTCATGCAAAAATCAAATCGATTGATTACTCCGGTTTGCAAAACAATCCTGCTATTAAAACCATCTGCGATGCAAGCGATATTCCAGGAGAGAAAAACGTAGGACCAACAAAAAAAGATCAACCAATTTTTTCGTCTGATAAAATCGTTACTCCAGGTGATGTTGTTGCAATGTTGGTTGGCGAAAATGAAGAAGAGCTTCTAAAGCTTCGCCACCTTGTAAAAATTGACTATGAATCGCTTCTGGTTCTTACCGATCCAACAAAAGCTATGGACGAAGATGCAATTCTTATTCATCCGGAATTTCCTAACAATGAAATCATCCATCATCCATTGCGCAAAGGAAATATAGAAAAAGGTTTTTCTGAGAGCGATTTTATAATTGAACAGACTTACTCAACTCAACTTGTAGAGCACGCGTATATCGAACCGGAAGTAGTTATTGCAATTCCTCTTGAAGGAAATAAGGGAATTAAAATTATCGGAAGCATCCAGAATCCGCACACAACAAGAAAAATTGTAGCAATGGCTTTAAACTGGCAGCTTACAAAAGTGCGCGTAATTCAGGCAGAACTTGGCGGATCTTTTGGTGGAAAAGATGATACAATGAATATACTTTCTGCACGTGCAGCGGTTGCTGCAATTAAAACTGGTAAGCCAGTTAAGATTCGTTACCGGAGAGAAGAATCCATCCTCGAATCGTACAAACGCCATCCATATATTATGAACTACAAAGTTGGCGTTGCTGCTGATGGAAAGATTAAAGCAATGAAAATAAATATCATTGCAGATGGAGGAGCTTATGCTTCAATGAGCCCGTTCGTTACCTGGCGCACTGTTGTTCAGGCTACTGGTCCTTACGAGATAGAAAATGTTTGGACTGACGTGCGGGCAGTTTATACAAATAATCCTTATACCGGAGCAATGCGCGGGTTTGGCTCACCTCAACCAATCTTTGCACAGGAATCGCTGATGGATGATCTGGCAATTAAACTTGGAATTACTCCAGAGGATATCCGGCGCATAAATGGATTAAAGATAGGATCGATAACTGCAACTGGGCAAAAATTAGAGAATCATGATATTAATCTTATTAAAGTAATGGAAACCGCAATTGAGCAAACTGATTATACTAAGAAATGGCTGGAAAATAGTTTCTTCAATCAGTCACTCAGAATTGAAGAACGATTCAAAGTAGTAAAGGATTTAAACATTGATGAAGTTATTCTGGAAGAAAAAGATTTTATTGCTCCGGATAATTTGTTCAAGAAAGGAATCGGTTTAGCAGTTAGTTTCCGCGGATGCTCTCTTGGAGCAGAAGGAATAGATGCCGCTGCGGCTTATCTTTCAGTTCAATCCGATGGTTCGGTTTATCTTCTTTCTGGCTTAGCCGAAAATGGACAAGGATTAAGAACCACTTTTTCAATCATTGCGGCAGAAGCGCTTGGAATATCTGTTGAAAATATTTTTTATTTAGAATTGGATACTGGAATTATTCCGGATAGTGGTCCAACCGTTGCTTCACGTTCTACGCTTATGGGCGGTGGTGCTGTTAAATCAGCAGCAGAAATTATCCGCGAAAGATTTAAATCGCTGTTAATAGAAGAATGGAAATTAGCGGAAAGCGATGATCTAATATTTGAAAATAATCTGGTTTACATTAAAGAAAATTCTGAAACGCAAATTTCATTTTCTGAACTTTGTTCACTTGCGAGTAAAAAAGGAATAAGCCTGGCAGCAATAGGCTGGTATGAAGGACCAAAAGTTGGCTGGGATGAAGAAACTGGGCAAGGTGATGCCTACTTTACTTATGTTTACGGCTGCCAGGTTGCAGAAGTAACTGTTAACGTTGGAACCGGCGAAGTATATTTAGATAAAGTTACTGCTGTTCACGATCCTGGGAAAGTAATTAATCTGCTTGGTGCAAAAGGACAGGTTTACGGTGGTGTTACCCAGGGAGCCGGATATGCTTTGTGGGAGGAAGTCAGCAGTCACGAAGGATTTATAAGGGAACTGAATTTCGATCAATATTTAATTCCAACCAGCAAAGATGTTGGAGAAATTATTCCCGTCTTTGTAGAAGGAGAAGATAATTTTGGTGCATGGGGCGGAAAATCTCTTGGTGAACCAACGCTCGAATTAACCTCTGCGGCAATTGTAAATGCAATCCGTAATGCTACTGGCAAAAGATATTTTCAACTTCCACTTAATCTGGAAGAAATTATTTTACGGAGAAAGTTGCATCCGGAAGATTTGAAAAGAGGGAGCACAAAATGATTCCGAAATTTAATTTTGTACGCCCCAATAATTTAAATGAGATTCTGGAAATACTGCATCAACAAAAGGATCGGGCAAAAATACTTGCTGGTGGGACTGATATAATTCCCGGATTCCAAATTGAATCGAAGAGATTTACAGACATTAACTTAATTGTTGATATAAACAGAATTGATGAATTAAAAACAGTTGAGAAAGTGCACGATAAAATTAGAATTGGAAGCGCTGTTACTTTTTCAGAAATTAATAACAACAAACTTCTCCAGGATAAGTTTCCGCTTTTAACAAAAGCAACTTTAACCATAGGAAGTTTGCAGATTAGAAACCGCGCAACAATTGCCGGTAACTTTGTTAACAACGCGCCCTGCGCGGATAGTGTTCCACCGCTGTTAGTTTATAATGCAATTGTAAAAATACAATCCCTGCTAAGTGTTCGGGAAATTTCATTGCAGGAATTTTTGGTTTCACCATATAAAACTCAACTTAAACCCGATGAGGTAGTTACTGAGATTCTACTTCCGATTCCCGCGGACAATTTTAATGGTGATTTCTATAAACTTGGCAGAAGACGCGGAGTAGCTATAAGCAGAATTACTCTTGCACTGCTTTGCAAAACAAACAATTCTATTATAGATGAAATAAGAATTGCCAGCGGTGCCATTACACCGATTGGAAAACGTTTTTATGAATTAGAAAAATTTGCACAAGGCAAGTCGACTGATTCTGATTTCTTCAAAACATTATCTATCGAACTTGGAAGAAAAATTTTGGAAGAATCCGGAAGTCGATGGTCGAGTCCATATAAATTACCAGTTGTACAACAAATGTTTTATCAATTACTGGAAAGAGTTTGTAGATAAAAGATAAATGGTTTAATTGTTACATTGCCGAAAAGCCAAGTTTAATGATAACAATTTAACAAAGCAGCAATTAAACAATGGATGATATGAAAATAAGTTTCAAATTAAATAACGAACAAGTAAACATTGAAGTTCAACCAAATCGGCGCCTGCTTGATTTACTCCGCGAGGATTTAGGATTAACCGGAACCAAAGAAGGTTGTAGCATTGGAGAATGCGGCGCCTGCACAGTTTTAATAAATGGTAAAGCAGTAAATTCATGTTTAGTTCTTGCTGTTCAGGTTGATGGAACCGAAATCTTAACTGTTGAGGGTTTGACCCAAAATGGTGGATTACATAAACTTCAGGAAAATTTTTTGAAGTATGGTTCAATTCAATGTGGTTTCTGTACCCCAGGAATGCTAATGTCTGCGTATGCTCTGTTTTTAGAAAATCCAGATCCTACCGAAGATGAAATAAAAGAAGCTATTTCCGGAAATCTCTGCCGATGCACTGGTTACAAACAAATTATTGAAGCAGTAAAAGAAAGTTCAATGCAGTGAAAAGGGATTCATAATTCAGAATTATAAAACCTTTGAATCTATCAAGAATAATTACAATTCATTTTTAATCAGGAAGAACAAATAAGTAATGCAGCATATAAATAAATTACTCGTTTTAATTTTTACAATTTTTTATTTAATGGCAGCTTCGTTTCTATTTGCCCAAACAGGTTCAATATCAGGCAGCGTATCAAACCGAGATAATGAGAAAGGAATTGCCGGAGCAAATATTTTTATTGAAGAGATAAACACAGGAACATCAACAGATGATTCTGGTGAATTTAGATTTAATCAAGTTCCCAAAGGAAATTACACGTTGATTTTTTCTTTTGTTGGATTTAAAACAGAAAGAACAAAAATAAAAATTACAGGCGATTCTTCTTTAACAATAAAAATAAACCTTCAACCATCATCTGTCTTTTTAGGTGAAGTTACTGTATCGAGCAGCAGGCATGAAAAAATGTTCAGAGATGTTCCAATCCCAATGGAACTTGAAACAAGCGAACAGATAAAAAAAATTCCCGCACTAACCGTCTCAGATGCATTAAAAAATTTGCCGGGCGTTTCATTATCCCGCGATGGAATTTGGGGAACATACGTTAGTATCCGGGGATTTAACCGCGCAAGCATTGTTACTTTAGTTGACGGTAATAGAATTGAAACAGCAACTGATATTGCCGCTGGATTATCGATGATCGACCTTTCGGACGTTGACAGAATTGAAGTTATAAAAGGAGCGGCTTCTTCATTATACGGAACCGGTGCGGTTGGCGGAGTTGTAAATATATTCACTAAGTCAGCGTACTTTAGTAACGCATATTACAATAATGGAAAATTAACGAGTTCTTATAACTCAGTAAATAATCAACCAGCTTTTAATTTATCATTAAATTCGGGTGGCAATAAATGGTACACTCATTTAAGCGGAATGATAAGAAAGGCAGAGAATACAAGAACACCAGTTGGTACATTAATGAATAGCCAATTTGAAGATAACAACATTTCTGTTTCAGTTGGAGTAATGCCGTTTATTGATCACGAATTTAAAGTTAGTTTTCAACAATTCAATGCGGAGAATGTCGGCATTCCAGGCGCTAGTTCTTCCTTTCCATCAATTGCAGATGTCCGGTATCCAAAAGAAATGCGGCGGATGATTAGCGCTGAATATAAAATCAATAATTTATCTGAATCGTTTCATAACCTGTCCTTTAAAGTATTCAATCAATTAATACAAAGAGATGTTGAAAATATTCCACACACTGTTCAGAATGTTCCCGCACAAGCCGGGCAGCCACCAAAAAGAGTTAGCGTTTTAAAAATAACTCCAAACGCAGATCATGACACTTATGGATTTCAATCTCAATCTGATTGGACGTTTTCAAAGATCCATTACTTAATTGCCGGAATAGACGGCTGGCAGAGAAGCTATAAAGGTAACAGAGAAAAATCCCAGAAGATTGAAGTACTTAATCCTACAGATCAATCTGTTGTAAGTGAAACAAATAAAATAATTGGAGAAAAGCCGGTTCCCGATTCAAAATTTTTTAGCCTTGGAGTTTATGCACAGGACGACATAAAATTGATTGAAGATAAACTGAGTATGACGGTTGGTGGTAGAGTTGACAGGATTAATATAAGTAATGAAAAAACTTATAATCCTGTTTACGAAATTACAAATGGTGTTTGGAATGATGCTCCATCAAGCCAGATTTTGTATTGGGATAAAAAAAATGTAAATGATATTTCATATAGTGGAAACATTAATTTTTTATACAAAGCTTTTAATGATATCGATTTTACATTTAGCTCTGCTCATTCATTCAGATCCCCTTCACTTGAGGAACGATACCAGTACATTGATCAGGGAAGTGTTATCCGGCTGGGCGATCCGAATCTTAAACCAGAAAAAGGATGGTTCTTTGATCTTGGGATGAGAGTGTGGAAAACTGATTTTAATTTCACCGGGGATATTTTTTGGAATTCATTAACCGATCTTGTTGTAGAAATGCCGGGAAGTTATGAAGGAAGAAAAGCGCTTATTAAAACCAACATCGGCAAAGCACAGCTTTACGGATTTGATTTAGGTCTCCAATATAATTTTTTAACAAGCTTTGTAGGTTATGCAACTGCCGCTTATGTAAATGGTAAAGATGTATTTAACCATACATACTTACCTCAAATTTCTCCACTGAACGGAAAGGCGGGGATAAAAACATCAGAAGCAAAATATTTTGATGTGGATTTATCAGCAACATTATTTGGTAAACAAAATAAAGTAGCTGTAGGAGAATTAGCAACACCGGGCTATGTCTATTTCGATTTGTATTTAAGCTCAATTCAATTCGATCTTGGATTGATTAAATACCAAATCTTTGCCGGCGTAGAAAATCTGACAGACAAAGCTTATAGAAATCATCTTTCAACTAATCGTGGGCTAATCACCATTGAGCCTGGAAGAAATATCTTTGCACGTCTTAGCATCAATTGGTAATTTTTATCAGCAATAATTAAAGTAACTGTATGAACTGGTTTTTATTAGCTTCCATATCGGCTGTATTTTCTGCAATAGCAGCAATATCACAAAAGAAAATACTTTTTACACTAAACGCTCTTGAGTTTTCTTTTTTCGTATCAGTGTTTGGATTTGTTTTTTCAATTCCATTTTTCTTTTATATAAATTATGCGGAACTAACATCTGCCAGCCTATTAATTCTTTTTATTAAATCCATTCTGGGGGCGTTGGCATTTTTATGTGTAATGCTGTCAATCAAAAATTTGGAAATCAGCAAAGCACTTCCTTTGATGGCTCTTACACCTGGATTTGTAGCGTTCTTTGCTTTTATCTTTCTTGGAGAAACACTTTCTGCTTCAGAGCTAACCGGGCTTATGCTGCTTCTTGTCGGCGTATATATTTTGGAAACAAAACCTGTTCAAACTTTATTTGAACCATTTCATATTTTTTTAAAATCTAAAAATTACCGATATGTTATTTTAGCCTTATTGCTATTTACTGCTACTTCAATATTGGACAAACTTTTGTTAAAGGAATATAAGCTACCACCAATTGGCTTCATGGCATTTCAACAATTATTCTTTGCAATAACATTTGGAGTTATTTATTTATTCAGTAGAAAAGAAGGGAATCATTTAATTAAATCTTTTGATAAGAAAATATTAATGTTGATTGTACTCGTAGCAATTTTAACAATTGGATATCGATATACGCAAATAAATGCCACAAAGATTGCCCCGGTTTCACTAGTATTAGCAGTTAAAAGAACCTCTGTTTTTTTTGCTGCTTTAATTGGTGGAAAAATGTTTGATGAAACAAACCTGTTGAAAAAGGCGGTTGCCGCAGCAATTATAATTGGTGGATCATTACTAATTTTACAAGAATAGAAAAATCTTCAAAGATTCAAAATTGAATTGAAGTTCAACATTATTTATTCAGATTGGAATGTTCTTTAGTAGATTCAATCTTACAAGCAGTGTTTCCTGATGAACTACATGTGGGACAAGTATTAAATATGCCAGTTATCAAAGGAAGAATTCCAATTATCCACCACCCGCTTTGAAAAATTAATCCACCTAAAATAATTGCAGTGCCAATACCTATCCGAATTTTTCTGCTTAAATCCATTTCATTTATTCCATATTCTAGTTGATAATAATTGAATTCAATTCTTTTTTAATATTATTCACATACTCCGACGCGCTTAAGGCAGCAATAGTGCCATCTGCAACTGCAGTTGTTACTTGTCGGTATCGTTTTGCAATGGAATCACCCGCGGCATAAACTCCAGCAATGTTTGTTGCCATATTGTTATCAACAATTATCTCCCGGAACTTATTAAGAGTAACTTTATCGCCAATCTTTTCTGTATTCGGGACATAGCCGATAAAAATGAAAACACCATCAACTTTCATATCGCTCAATTCATTAGTATTCTGATTTTCAATTCTAATACTCTCAAGTTTCTCTTCACCAACAAATTCAGTTATCTTGGATTCTATTACTTCGTAAACTGGAATACACATCTGTCCCTTCCGCAACAATTCATTACGTTTTCATTTTCCTGCAGAAGTTTTGTGTGTTCTTGTGCAGAAAGAATATGAGTTAAGTTTGTGTTTAACAAGATTGTTTCCTTTTATTAATTTTGTAATGGTAAGATGAAATCAGTTTGGGAAAGATTCATTTAAGAATAATCATAAGATTGATCTGTGAATGGACTTATAATTTTGATAATGAATTTGTAGCGTTAGCCCTTGGAATTACTTCCGTGTTCAACAAAACCAAGCACTAACTTTAAATTAACGCCTACTCATTTTTGTGCAAGTAATCCCGATTACAACAAGAATGTATGCGTTATGCTCTATATATCATCTTTATTTGGAAGCAACTACAATGTGACTTATTGAAGATTGGATTTTTATTTCTTTAATAATTTTAAAACCAGTTTTACTTACCAGATCATAAATGCCGCCATTTGCAACATAACTTTTATAGTTTTTATAATGATTCGATCCGGCAGCAAACTCAATTACTTCATTCAGCAAACTCCACAAACCAATTGGTTTTGGAACAAGATAATCACCAATAATAAACTTATCCGCAATTTGCGCTATTTCATTTAAGAGTTTTACCCGCTCTTCTATATTTACTTCGTGGATAACATATGTTATAACCGCGTAATCAAAATGTTCTTTGCCTTCTGAGATTGTCTCACTAACACTTTTATGCTGAAAAGTAATTTTACTATTTGGATTTTTTGAAAGTAGTAAATTAGCCCTATTTACATTTCGAATTGATAAATCAATTCCCTTAATTGAATTGCATTTATCGGCAATAAAAAAAGAGAATCGACCTGTACCGCAGCCAATATCAATTATGTTCGAGTCCGGTTCTATAAGATTTTTAATTTGTCCAAATAATCTATCTTGATTCGGCGCAATAAATTTATCGTAGAACCAACCATCATACCAATGGTTTTTATTTATTATTTCCATTTTTATTCTTAAGAATAGCCAACAACCACCAGAATCTTAATTATTATGTCCGCATTGGTTTCCATCTTCATTATGATGACCTTGGTGCAAATGGCATGTTTCCCCAGAATCAACAAGTTCTCCTTTAACAAAATTTTGAACAAGAGCATTCACATCACCTTCGCATCCTCTAAACACATCAATTCCATGATAATTTAGGACATTCACAGCACCACCGCCCATATTGCCAGCAAGCATAACTTCAACCCCCATCTCTTGTAGAATTGATGCAATGTTTGATTTACATCCGCAGCCTTGTGGTGATTCTATCATCTGTGAGTTATTAACTTCTCCATTTTCGATAGTGACTACAGTAAAATATTCGCAATGCCCAAAATGAGCATCAACCTGATTGTTTTGTGTAGTCGGTACTGCAATTTTCATCTTAGTTCTCCTTGTTTATTCTTTTGCACTTGTGGCAAGTTTCATTATTGTTTATTGAATTATTTTTTTTAAGTGAACCGCAGTTTTTGCATTTAACAGTTCGCTTCTCTTTTAACTCTGCTGGGAACTCATTGCCGATCTTGATCGCTTTTCCGTGTAGAATAGCATCTACAACTTTATTCCTTGCACTTTCAACTATTCTTCCAAATGTAGCCCTGGATATTTTCATTTTAATTGCGCTTCTTTCATGAGAATAAGCGAGAAGATCTGCCAATCTAAGAGCTTCCAATTCATCTGCATCAAGAATTATCTCTTCCAATTCAGTCATTGGAATACCTTGCGGTTTAAAATAATAGGAAACCGGATTACAATTTATTTTTCTGTGTTTTTTGGGTCTGGGCATAAATTTTATTATTTCGAGCATATGCTCATAATAAAATTATTATTATATTTGCAATAAAGCAATACTTAAATAATTGGGAATTCAATTTTGATGTACGCTTTCACAATCGAATTACTTAAGAAAGTATTGAATTTATTATTTGTAATATTATTAATAATTTATCTGCTGGTTTATTGATGGAAAAAATTAGAACAATACCTAAATCGGAAAGTGATTTGCTGCTTAAAAGCTGGGGTTATGATTTAATTGATGACTACTTCCAAATGATTACTGAAGCAGGTTTTCCGCACAATAACATCATCCTTGATGTTGCAACCGGAACCGGTAGAGCTGCTTCGGTTTTATCGAGGTTGGATTTTCAGGTACTTACAGGTGATTATAGCTTGGATAAGAAGATTGAGGCAGAAACAAGAATAACGGAAGAATATCTTTGCGAAGTTGAATTCCTTAAACTGAACCTTGAGAATATTCCATTTGAAGATAACTCCATTGAAAATATAGTTTGTATAAATACACTGCACGAACTTGAAAATCCATTATTAAGCATCAGCGAAATAATCCGTATCCATTCTACCAAGGGAATATTGCTGGTTGCTGATTTTAATTCTGAAGGATTTGATGTTTTAGATAAACTGCACACAACTCAATTTGGGAAGCTACATCCAAGAGGAAAAATTTCTTTAAATGAATTAGAAAATATTCTAAAAAATAAATACTCTGTTATTAAAAAGGTTGAAACACAACTTAATACTGCTTATATAGTTCAGAAAAAAAGAAGTTAGGAAAGAGAGCGGGAAATATAATAATACAAGCAAATAAAATTATATTTAAAGAAAATAGATTTGATTCTCATTCGACAAACCTTGCAGCAATTTTCGACAGATAAGACGAAATGAAAACAAAATAATTGGTTTTGGATTAAAAAATCCATCGGCACGATGATTGGACTTATCGCAACCGAGTTAACTCAATAACAATCATCAACATAAAAAAGGAGTTATAAAATGAATACGAACAAAATTAAATTTGTTGTAATGTTAATTGCGCTTTTTACTTTTGTCTCTTTATCAACAAGCGTTTCTGCACAAGTACAAGAAACAAAACAAACGAATCACGGACCACGATTTGTTGACGCAAATGGAGATGGAATCTGCGATAACATGATAGACACTAATAATGATGGAATTCCAGATACCAGAAACGGAAAGGGAACTGGTCCAAAAGACGGTACTGGAAAAAAACATGGTTATGGTAACGGAAATGGAACAGGAACTGGTTTACACCAAAATGGTACAGGAGTTTGTGATGGAACAGGACCAAAAGGTAAAAGAGGTGGAAAGTAACTTGGTCGGTAAATAGTATAAACAATAACCTTCAAGGTCTTTAACTACCTTGAAGGTTTTTATTTTTAACATCCTCCAACTATCCGCTTTACTTGTTTTTTTTCTCCAGCAGTTTGCTTTAGTTTATTTTCTTTAATGAGTTCAGGAATAACCAGGTTTGCCTTTGTTCTAAAGCGATAAGTATCGGCTTCATTTCTACTATTTATTTTTTCAGGCATTTTAAAATTTAGAATATCCATTTTAAATTGATTCAAGCCTCCTTTAAGAACTAATACATCTTCAAAACCCAATTCTTTTGCAAGTACAGCGCCTTTTTTTGCGGTTACCTCTTCATTTGCAATAAAAATGTTTCTTTTATGTTTGAGCAAAAGAAGATTATGGATATCCTTTTCAAAAATATTTTCCAATGAAAAGTGATTTGATTTTGGCAGCGACATCGCATCAAATTCTTTTTGAGAACGTAAATCAATTATCTGCAGATTTTGGTCATCATCAATCAATCTGAAAGCAAGCTCATCACTTGTAATTGTTTTAATTGGATATCCGGCAATAAAGTTTTCATCGGAAACCTTTCTAAGCATTGCTCCTTTTCTATCAGGCATAGCGAAAGCGGAAAGCCCAATCAACAAGGCTATTGCCGTTAATCCGAAATAAAGCGGTTTAGAACTAAACTCAGGATTTGGTTTGCCGTTAACTTTATTCTCAATCAAAGTAACAGCCCAAAAAGCACCAACAGCCATCGCAGTTAAAAGAAAAGCAAAAAGCGATTGCGACATTCCGAGTGTTTCAAATATTCTTGGACTTCCCCAGTTTGCTGATTTATATAATCCTTCGAATAGTGGGTAGCCTTCTGCAAAAACAAAAACTCCTATGAACGACCCGCCAATAAAAATCATTGCATCTATTTTTCCTATGGCTGCGGCACAAACACTTGTACCCGGGCAATAACCGCCGATAACAAATCCCAATCCCATTATCAATCCACCTACTAATGCAGACCAGAGGAAAGTTGGATTAACATAGACAAGCGAAATATCCAGCAATCCAAAATGATCGAATGCAACAACGCCAATCATAGCAGTAACGCCTCCGGTAAAGAAAACGCGAAGAACAGTAAAGTCGTATCCGTAAAAAAGTCCAACAAGTTTTTTAGATGTTGAGAAGCCGGCTTGTTCAAGTATAAAGCCGAATGCAATTCCAATGAAAAGCGCAACTACAAAATTTAATTCGTTTCCAATTACTTCCGGTACTAATGGTCCCATCTTTATATCTCCTTTTTATAGCCACAGTTTTCTAAAAAAATATGCGACTGCATAAGCGCCACCAAAAATTGCGAACATTGTAATTATTCCACCGAAAGAAAGCACTGCCATCCCACTTAATGCTGCTCCACTGGTACAGCCTCTGCCAAGCTGTGCACCAAATCCGAATAATGCCCCGCCGATTAATGCTCCAACAACTCTAATTTTGCTTTTTATTTTTGGTGAGTGTTCAAGTGTAAATTTGAGGCGGTTTGAAATTAATCCCGAGATGAAAGCACCAATAACAACTCCTATCACTTCGAAGACCAGCCAGTTTTTTAATGGATTGCCAGGATGTTCTTCTGAGTACTCTTTATAAAATTTTGTTTCGGATGTATGTGCTGGTGTAACGGTTTCAACCGCTGCCACAACAGCGCTTTTAACGGCACCACTTGCACCAAGCCCTCTTCCGGTTATGTATATTGTAGCTAATAAAATCAAACCGAGAAAAAATCCGGCTAAATATGGATTCATATATTTTGTTTCATTCATTGGTAACCTCAACTTCAGCAATTTTTGTTTCGTTGGTTAATTCGCTTTTTTCTTGATGGTGTTTTTCTTTTCCATCGCTTTCCAATTCTTCATAACCGGTTATCATCGCTTTAAGATTAGAAGTAACAGTTGTGCCGGTTGTAATTAAGTAAAGATGAACAATTATAAAACCAAGTAGTAGGAATGCACCGGCTGTGTGGAAAAGTGCAATCACTTCAATTGAATCAATATTCAATCCTTCTATTCCGCCTTTTTGTGGATAACGGTAAAACATGTATAACAATCCGGAAATAACCATTGTTGGAATCACCAAAATCTTCAAAGAAAGGTAGACCAATTTTTGAAGTGGATTGAGTTTGCTTAATACTGTTTTCTTTGTGGGATGCGGTGCGTTCCTAAAAATTCCAAACAAATAATAGTTTATCTGTGCTCTCATATTCTTTACTGTTGGAAGGTATTGTCTCCACTCTCCGGTAGAAAAATGCCAGAAGATTGCGAATACAATTAAAACAATAAACGCATATGCTGCAATGTTGTGATACTTAACTGCATTTTGATATCCGAAAAAATTTATTGAACCGTGAATTTCAAATCCCGTTACCGCCATAAAAAAGATGATGATTGCCTGCATCCAATGCCAGAATCGTTCGAAGGCTCTATAGATATATACTTTCTGTTTCATTATCATCCTCTCTTTTTCATTTTGCGTGAAGAAAAAATTCTAATTGTCCCGTGAGCAAAAACTCCAATAAGTGATAGCACCAAAATACCGCCGCCTGCAAATTCTATAAACGGACTGAAATCTCGTGCCGGCATGTAGAAATCTTTTAATCCAGCCAAACGGCTGTTATCGCGGGTATGGCATTCATTACACGTAACAGATTTTTCTTTCGATGAAACCATGTGATTAACAGGCCAATACATTTCTGTTTGAATAAAAGCAACTTTGCCGCTGAATGGAAGATTAACATCTTTCATCCCAACTTCAGAAGCACGAATCCAATCGAAATCTTTCCACAGAGCTCCTTCACCTTTTTTTTCCGCATAAAGTTTTGGTTGAATTAACATTTTTGTAACCGGGTCAAATGGCTGCTTTGCCCTGTGAATTTTTACAGGAGTAATTTTAGAATCTCTGTCATCGTACGAACCGTTTAGTGTGTTAAGCACCAATGGCACTGAGGTATTGGCAACTGAATCGCCTAAGAGATAATGAGTTGCTGTTCCATTAAACCAGATATAATCCGGTTTAAGATTTTTTCCCCACTTAAAATTTCCTTTGATAGATAGATAAGTGTGGTTTCCCTCTTTATCATCTTCTTCATAGGGATTGCCATCTTTAAGTTTACCGGCAGTAGACCAATCCCAATCAGTCTTGGTTGCATTTACTTTTGCATAAACCGGAATGTGGCAGGTTTGGCAAGCTACTTTTAAAGTATGCTTGTTCAGGATTGAACTTTCATGAGGATTTTCAGAATGACACTCTTCGCAGGTAGCTCGGTTACGGTTCATCGAAGAAAGTGAGTACATTTTTCCGCTGATGTTATGCTTTTCTGTTTTGTGGCAATCAATACATTGCAAATTCATTCCATCGGTTCCCATATGAACATCAACTTCTTTAGATGGTTCAAACATTGCTTTTTCAAGATCGCCATGTTTTACGTTGTTGCCACCTCCGCCAAAAAAATGGCATACTCCGCAATTAGATCTTTTAGGCTCGCCAACATGTTGGGCAATGTTTGAAAAATCCAGGGTTAAATCCGGGGCGCCGCCTTTTTCCGGAGCCTTTGCATAGGTCTCCGTATTATCATGGCAAACAAGGCAATCAATGTTTGTGGAATCTGTATAAGAAAAAGTTTTGGAATCTTTCATCCCATAGCCAATATGGCATTTGGCACAGCTTGCTTCGTTTCCTTCTGTACCGATGCAGAAATTGTTAATTGCATTTTTTTTACCAAGATACACTATTCCGCGTCCTTCAACATATTCCTCGCGTTCCCAATTCCAGTGCGTGGATTTCATTATCTCCTGTGCACGTCCATTGTGGCACGAAAGGCATGCTTCCGTTGCTTCTTGCGGAGTCTTAAATTTTTTCTGAAGCGCTGCAAATTTAGTATGATCAACTGAAGGTGCTGTTTTTTTTGATAACCTGGTTTTTAGCAAAGTTAATTGGTCCGGTTCGGTTTCTTTAGAGGAAAGAAAACTTACCGCACTTACAATCAATATGCCTAATAGTGCCAGTGATATAAGAATTTTTTTCATGTTATCTACATTTATTGTTTATTATTATTAACAAAGTATTTTCTGGTGCTCGTCAATTATTTTACCGCATAACTTTTAATTAGCTCTTTTACTTTTCCACATTCAGAATAGTTTTTATAAACCTCACAATCACGGCATCCTCGTTTTTCGCAGATTGTTCCTTTATGAATTTCCGCCCAACACGCCTGATTATGTGAGTTGAATGCACTGCACTTCTTCCTGTCCCTTTCAGAACAATGAATTATTTCCCAGCAGGGAATAAGCGAATAGATTGTTTTTATTCCATTGATGCTAATCTTCAATTCATTTATTGCTCCTCGGATGCATTCAATCCGTTCAATATCGTCTTTAGAGAAAAGTCTTTGGTTAGATTCTTTTTTAAATGGAACGAATAAACCTTCTCTTTCATACATCCGGATAGTATGAACAGAAATTTTTAGCAGTTTTGCGGCAGCACTGATTGGAAATATCGGTTCTTCTTTGGCAATATCTATTTCTTTCATGATTTGTTCAATTGTTGATATTTATAAATATCAACTTTGTTGCCAGATATAAATCTGGTAAATTTTTAAATTTTAGCTATTATCCAATCCGGAAAATTTCCGATTATAAGAAATATTCTTCAAAACATTACAAAATTTGGGAAAGATGAATTTGTGTTTACTGAACCGGGGGCGAAAATATGAAATTTGGGGGAGATGGTTTTTCAAATTAATTATTTCCTCCCTCCGGTAAGAGGAAGGAAATGAATAAAACTATAAGTCTTTTATTATTTTATCAAAACCTCCACCGGAAACAGGCATTCATAATTTATTTTAAACGCCCATCCTCCGCTGCCCTGCGATATTTTAACCAATAACATATTGGTCCCTTTCTTTAATTTTGCCATCACTTTATCTGTCTGATCTTCTACGCCACGGAAAGCATTGTTGGAGTGAATTTTTTCTTTGTTTAACCAGATTTCAACTCCATCATCAGAATTGACGTTGAAGACTATTACCTGTGCTTCTTCTGATTTTAGATTAGCTGCAGCATATGCAATACTGTTTTCCTTATCGAAATAATTGTTAATATTTATAAGCGGGCTGCCTTCGCATTTAACTTCGCGCCATTTTATTGTCTCGCCTTTATCGGCAGTGTAAGAAGTACCAGGATTGAAATCTTTCTCTGGTCCATAAACAAAATCGGAAATATTTTTTGAAGGATCAAAATAAAACGGTCCAACAATTTGCCAATTACAGATGTATGGGATTTTCTTTTCTAGAATTCTTGACATAGTGAAGTGCTTTCCGTTTATAAAAAATTTTAATTCTGCTTTTCTTGTAATTGGCAAACTGTTGGCAGAAACTGAGTTGATAGAAATAACTTTGCTTTCTCCTTTGCCCAAATTGAATTGTTCTTTGATGACATCTTTGCTATCGGTTTTATTTTCATCCACAATTTTTATTTCAAATTCAGAATCAGCAATTGATCCAGGATTTTTCACTATTGTAATTCTGTTTGAATCCTCAACATAAAAAGAAACTCCACTTAATAAGGAAATCATTCCTTCTTTTTTATCTTGATCCTGATCTTGATTCTTATCAATATATCCTTGCAGAATTTCTTCTACCGGTTTTTTAAAATCAATCTCATCAGTTAATCCTGATATTCTTTTCTTTTCGGATTTCTTCTGCACAATCGAGTAATCGATTTCCTTTGCATTAAGACTTATTGTTATTGCTTCCTCAATGGATGTTTCTGGAATCAGGACTTTATTTGAAAAATTCTCTTCATCACATTCAATCTTAAAAGACTTTCCGTTTACAAAAGCCTCCTTTGCTTTTTGCAAGCATGGGAATTCAATCGCATAACTTCGCTTTAGTAATTGTCCTTCATATCTTCCTTCGGTTGGAAATATTTTAACCTGGTATTCATTTCCTATCCGTAAATATTGAATTTTTGTTGTAGCAAATTTTCCTTTTTGATATTCCTGCGAGATTCCGTCATCCTCATAAAGAATAAACTCGCCGCTCTTTCCATCTTCTCCCGGATAAGTTCTAACAACAAGCTCTTTCAACGGTTCCGTTGTCATCCGCTGAGTATAAGGTTGAATCGGTATAGGAATACCTCCTTTGGCATAGAATGGAAACTCATAAATATCTGCCCAAACGGTTTGTGTCTTTTCGTCTCCGGTATACTTCTCTCCGGAAAACCAATTATACCAAATCCCTTTTGGAAACCACACTTTTTGATTTGCGAGATTATTTTTACCAATTCCCGGTTGCGTAATTGGTGCACAAAGAAAAGCCTCACCAAAGAAATATTGCCGTGGTGAATGATATGCCTCTTCTTTTTCAGGATATTCAATATACATTGGTCGGTTCAGCGGAATAGATTCATTGCACGATTGCCAAGCACTTGAATAAATGTAGGGAAAGATTATTGATCGAAGATGAAATGCTTCCCGCATAGAACTAAGAAATTTTTCTTCAAAAAGCCATGGGCGCTTATCCATAGTTTTATCGCGGGTAGAATGTAACCTGAGCGCTGCAGAAGTTGCGCCGAATTGTATCCATCTTGCATTTGTTTCCGGATTTATTCCTCCCCAATGGCCACCGATATCATGCGACCAGAAAAAACATCCAACATTTCCCGCTGTAGAAGTAAATGGAATTTCAAACTCAAGCATTTCCCAGTGGGAAGAGGCATCTCCTGAAAAATGAATTGGATGTTTATGATCTCCCCATCCACCCCAGCGACTGAATGATATTCCCCGCTTGTTATCCTTCTTTGCATAATTGAAGTAATAATTATTCAACCACTCAAGGTTTTTTAAATCTTTATTGCCGAGAGTAAATTCAAACTGCTGCCAATCGAGCCACCAGAAATCCACACCTTGCTTTTCTAAAGGAAGATGAGTGTTCTTAAAAAGATTATCTAGATATTTTTTGTTCGAAGCATCATAGGGAATTGTTGGTAATTTATCTTTGGGAACGTTAGTCAGATCAACATTCATATCCTTCATAAAATCTTTGTAAGCATCTTCATGCGGCTGCACACCTTGTGCGGGATGAAGATTAAGGGTTACAAATATTTTTTTTTGATGAAACCAACTAAGTAAATCTTCTGCATCCGGAAGCAACTCTCTGTTCCAGGACCAGCCGGTCCAACCTGCTCGATGCCAATCCATATCTAAAACCATTATATCAAGAGGAAAATTATACTGCTCATATTCCTTAACTAACTGGCGGTAATCATCTGATGAGTAGGGCCAATATCTTGAGTACCAGGAACCGAGAGAATATTTTCTTGGTAACGGCACTTCGCCGCCAATTTTTGTAAATGATTTTAACGCAGCTTTAAAGTCGTTACCATAAGCAAACAAATACCAATCTATGCCACTCCCTTCCAGTCTGCTTGCAACCCAATCCTCTGTCAAAATAGGTCGCTTCGAATCATCCAGCAAAAACCAACCATCCCGAGAAAGAAGTCCATCATCAAGCGGAACTTTTCCTTTAACAGCATCAAGAGTTCTGATTGTACCACCAAGATTTCCAGCATTCACTTTTCCTGGAAACCATTTTACCTGTTCGTTTCCTTTATTGATAAGAACTTCCAGATTTTCAGGAGCGAATGATTTTCCATCTTGTTTATAGACCAGCTTAAAGCGCGATGTTTCTATAATGGTTTTTCCAATTTCATTTTTTGTATTGAAGCCGGCAAAGTTAGTATTCCGGTTTGCAGCAAAGAGTGATGGAGAATCAATAAATTTTCCTGATTCAGAAAATTCTAACCGAATACATTCCGGGCTTATAACCGTAAACCGCACTTTTCCATCAACAACTATTTTATCAGACGCTTGTTGTGTGTAAATATTTTCCGTGCCGATAAACGCCAATAAAACCAAAAGCAAAATTAAAAAGTTTGTTTTGATAGGTATCAATTTTGTTCTCCAATTTATTTGTTAGAACTATGTTATTATCGTCCGCTTAGAAAGTCGGACTTGAAAAACTATTTATAATTCGGAAGCATCGGCACATCCGGGTTTACATCCGGACCAAAGAATTTATAAATAATTAAATTTTTATCACCTGTGTTAAATACTTCTAATTGTTGGATCGCTCTGTTGTGGCATACGAGCAACTCATCATTATCAAAATTTTCTCCTTCGATTTCAACTCCACCATAAATTCCCTTGCCGCGCCATACTAATATATTGTAAGCTCCGTTATCCTTACAAATAAATTTTCCATTCGGGCAAACAACCAATCTTTTTCCTGAAAATTTTTGTGTGTTATAGAATATCCAGGATTCTTCCCCACCTAAATTCTTAGTCTCTTCAATCAGTACAGGTGGAGTATGCCGGTTTTCATAAAAATATGGATCACCGCTTACTTGCCAGTTTATCATATCAAGAATAATTTTCTCGCCAAATTTTTCTCTATCTCCTTTCCGAACATCTTTAAATAATAATTCTTTAGAAATTATTTTTCCGCCCGTGTTCGCTTGCAACATAGAAAAAACATCGGAATCTTCCTGAAGCTCAATTGTTAGCGCAGTACCTGGTGCGTGAAGCGTACCCGATGGAACATGAAAACCATCACCCGGTAATTGTTTGTATGCCCGCGAGTGTTGAAGAATTGCATCGTCTTTCCATTCTATTAAATGTGGAAGAAGTACATCATATTTTTTCTGTTGAGTAATATATGGATGAACTCCAAAAAATGTTTCAGGATGTTTTCCCATTTCAACATCTTCAGGAAAATAGTAAGCTTCTTCTTTGGAATTGCATCCAACTAATTTTGCATGTTCCTGCATTTGATGAATATGATATGGCAGTCGGTATTCATAATCAAATATTTTGGGCAGCCGCCCTAATCCGCTATGTTTTGACGAATATTCTTCCCCCACAATTGATTCGGGAGCAATCTCAACCGCTTCCTTAAGAGTAATTATATTTCCAGAAGAAAATTTTATAAAACTTAATCCTTCATCCGGAACAGAAATTTTATTATCAGCTTTTGTTGTAGAACCAATCCATCGTTCACAAATTCCACCACGTTCGCCAAGTTCATACATTTCATTCGGCAATCCCAGCCTTCTTCCGGGTGGAAGAAAATCTCTGGCAACCCAGGCTGGTTCCAATCTAAGTATACCATCCGTCATCTCAATTTCTGCTTCAATTAATTTTCTAATTTCATCTTTTCTTTCCATTTATGCTCTCCAATGCTATGAATCTAATTAATCTATAATTCCTGTACTCAAATTAAAATTTAGGTGTATTGAATGCAACAGAATGAAGCAATTCTTTTGGAAAGCGTATCATCAAGAAAACTATGTTGAGAAAATAAGTCCCCACATTCATTTAGTGAAAGATTAATTATTATTAATCTTTCCTTAAGATAAAATTAATGTTCATATACTAAGTTTCATTTGTGAGTTTAAGATTTAACATAAAAACAAAAGGAGAAAAAAATGAAAATTAAATCTTTGGTCTACTTGGTATTAGCTGCTTTCGTATTTGTAGCTTTCAATAATACCTCTGCGCAGGACAAGGTAACAAAAACTCCTGTAAAGAAAGTTGAACAAAAAATTGCAGCTAAAGACAAGAAAGTTGCAGTTGAAGAAAAGAAAATTGCAGCCAACGATAAGAAAGTTGCAGTTGAAAAAAAGGAAGTAGTTAAAAAGAAAGCTGTTGTTAAAGGAGTTAAGAAAGCTCATCACAAAAAAATGATGAAAAAAGAAGTAGCTCCGGAAGCTGTAACTAAGTAAATATTTCTTTTAAATAGTATTGCTTAAAAAGGAGAGGTTTTAACTCTCCTTTTTTTTTAATATTTTTTTCATATGAAAATTTTGCTTGTTGAAGACGAAAAAAAGGTTGCTTCATTTATTAAAAAGGGATTGGAAGAAGAATACTATTCGGTGGATGTTGCCGAGGATGGTAAAGCCGGTCTTGATTACGCTTTTACTAATGAATATGATCTATTTATCTTTGACGTAATGCTCCCTTATAAAAATGGAATTTCTATTGTAAGAGAAATAAGATCTCATAAAATCACTACGCCCATTTTACTCCTTACTGCCAAAGATAGAGTTGAAGATAAAGTTGAGGGTTTGGATGCCGGCGCTGATGATTATCTTACAAAACCCTTTGCCTTTGAAGAACTGCTTGCCAGAATAAGATCCTTGCTTAGAAGAAAAGAAAGAGAGCCATCAATCCAGCTAAAAGCCGCTGATTTAATTTTAGATACTCAAACTCATAAAGTAACCAGGAATAATCGGGAGATAGTATTAACACCACGAGAATATGCCATACTTGAATATTTGCTTAGGAATAAGAATAAAGTAATTTCCAGAACCAAATTAACAGAACATGTTTATGATTATCATTTTGACCCCCAAACAAATGTAATTGAAGTTTACATTAATAAACTGCGTAATAAAATAAACAAAGACTATGAAAATCAGTTATTATACACCGTACGTGGAATTGGTTACATTATAAAAGACAGCGATTAAATGATGCTGGCACAATTAAAATATTCTATTAAGACTACACGATTTAAAACTACAATTTGGTATTCCATGCTTTTTCTTGCACTGGAAACGCTGATTGGTTTAATCCTTTATTTCCAATTACATTCCAATTTAACTAAACAATTGGATAACTCATTAAGCCGGCAGGCGGAGGCGATTTATATTTTAGTTTCGCAAAGCAAAGTTGATATGACCGATTTCAAACCAGATTCCATTTACAGCTCTACGGATGAATTTGTTTATAACCTGATTTATGAAGCTGTGGTATTCAATCCTCGGAATACTTACGTACAAGTTCAGTTTAAAAACAAATTGATTTATAAAACAGATAATCTTGAGAATATCAAATTGGAATTCCCTGGGATTAACAAAAAGAAAACAGGCATTACAGTATATAAGGATCAGCGTATATCCACTTTACTTATTAGAGCCGCTTATCTTGAAAAAGGAAATTATAAAATTATAGTTGCATATCCAGATAAACTGATAGAACAAACGCTGGATAACTTTATTGATATTTATGTTATTCTATCTCCAATCTTTTTTATTATTGCTGTGTTAGGAGGCTTTTTAATATCAGCAAAAGCTCTTTCAAGAATTGATTCTATAATAGCAAAGACAAATGAAATTACAGCGCAAAATTTAAATGAAACAATTGAAGGAGCGGAATTCAATGATGAATACGGACGGTTGGTTAGAACAATGAATGCGATGGTGCAAAGAATTAAAACCTCCATTGATTATATGAATCAGTTTTCTATTTCTGCTTCTCACGAACTCAAAACTCCACTTACAATTTTGCGGGGTGAAATTGAAGTAGCGATGAAATCGGCAAAAACAGTTGAAGAATTCAAATCTGTTTTATCAAGCAACTATGAAGAAACAATTAGATTAACGAAAATTGTTGACCGGATATTTTATATATCAAAACTTGATAATGCACTGATTTCAATAAAAAAAGAAACAGTAAGCTGGCTTGAATTTCTTGAAGAAACAATTTTGCCACTTGAGATTCTTGGTAAAGAAAAAAAAATGAAGCTTGTGCTTGATATTGACGCTGATACCGAAATTGAAATTGATACTGAATTAATGAAGGAGGCATTAAATAATTTAATTGATAATGCAATAAAGTATGGCGATGAAAATCAACCAGTAATTGTTAGAAGTGTGCTTGTAAATAACCAGGTAAAGCTTGCCGTTATCAACAAAGGGACAGGAATACCCGCAGAAGAAATCCCCAAAATCTTCGATCGGTTTTATAGAATAGAAATATCCAGAAGCCGGTCTACCGGTGGTGTTGGATTGGGCTTGGCAATTGTTAAATCAATTATAAACTGGCATAATGGAAAAATCGAAGTAATTTCTGAATTAGGCAAAGAAACGCAATTCATAATTACTCTGGAAATAAAAAAGTAAAAGTGAACTTCATTCCAACGTTTTCTTTGGTTCTGTTATTTAATATGGAGCAATTGGTTTCTACAAGATTTACCTGAATACAGGCGGAATGGGTTTGCAAAAGATAGAATCATTTAAATAATGTGGCTGGTTCGGGGAAAAAAAGAATCTCTTTTGTTCAAATTGAAGGAGATCATTATCCCCAAATAAATATCGCAACAAATTTTAGTTTTAAAATTGATCGAAAAAGTTCATTGGATTAAGAAAGGCTGCAAATGCTCTTCAGTTTTATTAGAAATATCCGATAATTAATCATTTAATAAACTTCCGTTTGAATTATGAATTTTTTCCGTTTTTGCTCCAAGCTTTGGCTGTTTTTTAATAAAGGAAAACACACCGCTGTTAACTTTAATGCGGCAGTAATATTATTTGTTTTATTAGTTACTCACTCAATTCATTCACAAAGTTATTCTGTACGTACTTACACCGTTGAAGATGGATTACCGACCAACTTTGTTAACGATGTTGCCCAAGATGAATCCGGCAGAATGTGGTTTGCAACCGAAGTTGGTGTTTCCGTTTATGATGGTTATAGCTGGAAAAACTTTGACGAAAAGGATGGTTTGCCAAACACTGAATATTACAGATTAAAAATTGACCAAAAGAACATTGTATGGGTTATCTCATCTTTTATTAACGGTAATATTGCAAAATATGAGTACAATAAATGGAAAATTTCCTCGGGCTTTTTGAGTAAGCCTAATTCAAAAATATCCGTGCGCTCTTTTGATGTTTCCTACATAGATAACATACCACAGCTTTGTTTTGGAACTACCAATGGAATTTATCTTTTCAAAAATAATATATGGACACACTTATCAAAAGAAGATGGGTTATTAGATAACAACGTTTATACGGTTAAGTTTTACCAGGGAAAGTTTTTCATATGTACTCAAAAGGGTATTTCAATTTTGGAGGGGAATAAAATTGACAACAATTTAAATTCATTGATAAAGGCACCTTCCAATCAAATACTTTCAATTGATTTTGAAAATAAATCTACCAATGAATCAATTTATTGGCTGCTTGGAAAAGGCTGGATTGGCTCTTTAGAAAATAATAAGTTCAAACTGTTATCACCAAAAATTCCTATGACTTTTTACCCTTCAAGAATACAATATTTTTTGCTTAATGATGAAAGAGGCAGAATTTATTATGGAAATGAATTAGAAAAACTTTTTATTGAAAAGAAAACGGGAAAATTAAACACGCTTGGTTTAGATAATGGTTTTATTAGTAATGGCGCCTCAAACATTTTTCGCGATCGCGAACAAAATATATGGTTTCCTTCTCCAAGAGGAATTGATTTAGTTAGTAGCTTAAGATTTCAGAACTATTTCCTTTCAAATGGTTTACTCGAAAATGAAGTTACGGCTATTTTAGAAGTTGAGCCGGAAAAATTCATTCTAGGACACAATCTTGGTTTTACAATTTTAGAAAACGAAAAGTTCAAGTCTTTTTCTTTGAAAAATATTATTAAAGGAGATCCCATCTCTCCGCGGGTTTTAGATTTAAGTAAAGATCGCACAGGAACAGTTTGGATGGCTCTATCTTACCTTGGAGTTGGAAAATTAAAAAAAGATGGCTCATTCGAAATATTAAAACACCCTTCCAATACTCAATTTACTTCCGTTCTTGCAGATCCAAAAGGAAATATATGGGTGGGTTCTAACAATGGATTATTTAAAATAGCAAATGACAAACTTGTATTGGCTACTGACGTATCTCCTTATAGTATATCACTAAGAAAACTATTTTATAATGGTGATGGAGAAATAATTGCCACTTCTACCGGGGGGCTTTTTATTTTTAAAAATAATAAATTCAAAAGAATACTTTCCAAAAGTGATATGCTTAACAGCAATTTTTCAATCCATAATTATTCTAAAGGAAAGAAATTAATAGGAACCGTTCGGGGTTTAGCTGTTTTAGAAAACGGTACATTAAAACCATTTAAAGAAAACAACCTTGAGATAAACAAAAAAATCTTTTTTATTATACAAGACAAAGAAAAGAATTATTGGTTTGGCACCAACGATGGCGTCGTTAAATGGGATGGTGTTGAATCAAAGCGATATAGTAGAGAAAATGGACTATCGGGAAGTGAAACAAATCGTGCTGCAGGAATAGTAGATTCAAATGGCAGAGTCTGGATTGGAACTGATCGTGGTTTATCCTGCTATCTTAAAGAATATGATTACCCGGCACCGGTACCGGTTCCACAACTTTTGTCTATCGAAGATCATAATGGAAAAAACTTTTCTGCTATGTCTGAGCTAAGTTTTAATCACGACAATAACACGCTATCATTTCATTATAGAGGAATTTCGTTTATTAATGAAAAACTGATCCGTTACAGAGTAAAACTGGAGGGATTTGATAACAAATGGCAGGATGCGATTAATAATGTTGTTGTTAGGTATACAAACTTGAAACCAGGGAAGTACCGGTTTTCATTCGAAACAAAAAACCCGATGGGAGAATGGAGTAAAACAACTAGTTCCGCAGAAATAACAATCCGCGGTGCTTTCTATAACCAATGGTGGTTTTATTTAATTGTTGTTGTTTTATTAGGACTCATTTACTTCTGGGCATACATATTCCTATCCCAAAAAAGATATAATAAAAAACTGTCCGGTGAAGTAATAATAAGAACCAAAGAGTTAAAAGAATCGGAAGAAAAGTTTAGGACACTTGTTCAAAATGCACCCAACTTCATTTGCACTTTAAATAAAAGCGGGGAAATTTTATTCCTAAACAAATCTTACCCGGGTTACTATAACCAGAATATTATTAAAACAAATATCCGGGAATACATTCCCGTAGAAAGGATTGGAGAAGTAGATCAGATTCTAAAAAAAGTGTTCGAACAAAAAATTGTTTCCAACTTTGAAATTAATATAAAAAATGCCAATGGAAATGATTTGTGGTTAGAGAGTACTGTTGGACCTGTTGTAACAGGAAACCATGTTGTAGAGGCAATTGCTATTATTACAAATATAACCGAACGGAAACAGGCAGAATTAGCACGGCGAGAAATTGAAGAACGGCAATCAGCAATTCTGAACTCTATGCCAATCGTTCTATACACAGCAGAAACCCCCAGCCCATATGATGCAACATGGATGACTGACAATATTCAATTAGTAACGGGATTTTCGGTTGACCTTTTTTTGAATCAACCATATTTCTGGAGTTCACGGGTCCATCCGCAAGATAAGGACAGAGTAGAAAAAGATTTTCAATCTTTACGTGAAGGGAAAAAAATGGTATTAGATTATCGGTGGAAATGCCAGGATGGTTCATACAGATGGTTTTTGGACAGCATCCTTCCGAAGCCAGTTGTTGAAGGCAAGTGCGTTGAATACTTTGGAATTTGGTTAGATATAACCGAACAAAAATTGGCTGAAGAGCGATTGCAGAAACTAAATGAAACGTTTCTTAGGTTTGGTGTTGATCCAATAGAAAACATCAATCGTCTTGTTGAGCTTATCGGTAATCTTTTAAATGCAACGTGCGCATTCTATAATCGTATAATAGATGGCAAATTAATGGCTCTTGGTTCCTGGAATATTCCGCCGGATTTTAGTTATACAGATAAACCAGAGGGACATATTTGTTACGATGTCATTAAAGGTCGCATACCCTATCCCTTCATTATCCGTAATCTTGATAAAACCCCATATGCTTTAACTAATACCAATATTCCGCGTTTCCAATTAAAAACCTATATGGGTAAACCAATCAATTTTGGTGGCGAAATAGTTGGTTCACTATGCGTATTTTTTCAAAAAGATAAAGAATCTACAGAAGAGGAATTAAATCTTTTAGGAATAATCAGCTCGGCAATTGCGGTGGAAGAGAAAAGGAAAAATTCCGAGGAGCTTTTGTTAAAATCTTTACGCGAAAAAGAAATATTACTAAAAGAAATCCATCATCGGGTAAAGAATAATTTACAAATAGTTTCATCTTTGCTTTTTTTACAGGCAGATAAATTAACTGATAAAACTAATTTTGCAATTTTTCAGGAAAGCCAAAACAGAATCCGGTCTATGTCCTTAGTTCACGAAAAACTTTATCAATCAACAGATCTTTCAAAAATAAATTTTTCTGAATATGTCAGAAGCCTTGTAATCTATTTATTCCGCTCATATAGTTTTGCTGAAGGAACTATTACTTCCAGAATAAACATTGGAGATCATTTCTTAACAATTGATAAAGCAATTTCTTGCGGTTTAATCATTAACGAACTGATTTCAAATTCATTAAAATATGCTTTCCCTGCCAATATAAAGATGGAAAGAAAAAAAGAAGTGACTATTGCTTTGATAAAGGAGCCGGGTTTAATTTTCAAATTGTTGATTGAAGATAACGGAATTGGATTGCCGGAAAATATTGATCTACAGAATAATCCAACCACACTTGGTTTAAGATTAGTAAATATGCTCGTTTTACAGCTCGATGGAAAAATTGAAGTTGATTCCAGCAATGGAACTAAATATAAAATTGTTTTTTCTGATTCTAATCAGAAAATCTAAACTAAAGTTTATAAATAAACCTCGGAGATGAGGGCTCCGAGGTTATAAGGAGTGTAGATATGAGGACATTTGCTGTCGGGATTTCAGCAAAATTTTTATAAAAATTTATAAATGATAAAACAACATTGAATATCAAACAAAACAAAAAACCTTCAAGGCTCAACATATGTAAGCTGGCATCATTTCACCACTGCATTAATTGAGAGATTTCAACAAATAAAGAACATTCATTTAAACAGCCACAACATTAATTGATAGTAACGGTATTTATTACTATTCCACTTAAAAGAAAAACAAATTAAACGATCCCTTCCTTTAATACTTTTGCAACCGCCTCTGCTTGTGTATGAACCTGGAGTTTTATATAAATATTTCTAAAATGAAACCGTACGGTTTCCACACTAATAAATAATGAATCAGCAATTGCTTTACAGCTCAATCCATCAACCAAAGATTTTAGAACTTCCTTTTCTCTTGAAGTTAGATTATAATCTTTTCCAACAGCCTGTTCAATTTTCTTTTCCTGGAAATATGAAATTACTTTTCTTGCGATGTTTGAGCTCATTGGAGAGCCGCCTTCGTATGTTTCTCTTATCGCTTCAATTAATTTTGAAGGAGAGGTCTGTTTTAGTAAGTAACCGCAAGCCCCGGCACATAAGGCGTCAAAAATGTGTTCATTTTCTTCGTGGATTGTTAACACTAAAATCAAAATATTCGGATAAAGTTTTTTCAATTTTTTTGTTCCTTCAATACCGGTCATACCAGGCAAACCAATATCCATAAGCACAACATCCGGCAAAACTTTTTCAATACGTTCGAACATGCTTTCACAATCAGAAAACACTGCGGCGCAGCGCAATCCATCTGTTCCATTTAAGAGAATTTTTAAGCCTTCTCTTATTTTCTGGTTATCTTCAACAACTACAACTTCAATCATATTTTTCTCATTTTGATTTGCAAAAGAATTTTTAAACGACCCGCCCAACGAATTTGATTGATGTACCATTTTGATTTCCTGATTCTATTATTAAATTACCGCCAATTTTTTTTGCCCTTTCTTTAATATTGGAAAGCCCGTTTCCGTTTGTGCTTCCATTTGTTCTTATTCCAACACCGTTATCCTTAAGTAAAACTTCCAGGTTATTATTATTCATCCTGGCAGATAAAATTAGTTCTGAACAGCAACTATATTTTAAGCAGTTGTTTATACCTTCTTTAAGTATAAGATATAAATTCTGGCGGTATTCCATCGGAAGAGTAATATTTTTTAATAATTCAATATTTTCTGTTTTAAATGAAATTTCCTTTTGATTAAAAATTTCTGCGAAGGAATCGTTGAGCCGCAAAATCAGATCCCGCAAAGAATCCTGTTTTGGATTAATCATCCAAATAATATCCCGCATATTGGAAATGACGTTACGGGATTCATTACTAATCAAGTCCAGGTACTTCTTGGTTTCTTTTTCCTCACCTTTCAATTTGTTTTTTACAACTTCGCTCATAATTGATATTTCTGTTAAACTTGCACCAATGTTATCGTGTAAGTCAGCCGCAATTTTCAATCGCAATCTTTCAATTGATAACAATGATTTTACCCGGTAAGTGATTAGAAATGCTGTTGTACCACCAACCAATAAAATAACAATCGTAATAAACCACCACCTCATCCAAACTGGTGGCAGGATTAAAAAAGAAACAGAAGCTATTTGGCTTGAATATCCCCATTCATTCCGTGCTTTCACCTGGAAAGTATACTTACCAGGATCCAAATTTGTGTATTGGACAGAATTCTGATCAGTAGTTCGCCATTTATCCTCAATGCCTTTTAGACGTAAACTGTATATAACTCTTTTGGGTGATGAAAGAAGTGAGCCGAAAAAAGTAAACTTAAAATAATTTTCATTGTAAGAAAACTCCAATGGTTTTTCACTTGTGTAGTTTTTTATTTCCTTATCGAACAAATACATTTCACTAATTCTTATTTGGGGAGGAATTGTGCTGGGCTTTATTCGTTCCGGATTAAAGGAAACCACACCTTTAATTGTACCAAACCAAAGGTTGCCTTCATCATCTTTATATGTTGCACCCATATTACATTCATCACCAGCAATTCCATCATCCGATCGTAGGATTTCTATATTCAAACTTCCTTTTGAGAAATCCAAAATATTTACACCTCTGTTAGTCGATAGATAAATTCTACCGGAATTGTCCTCAACAAGTCCATTAATAGAGTTATCAGACAATCCGCTTGCAGTATTAATTAATTTGATCTTTCCTTTGCTTATAATATTTAAACCTTCGCTTGTACCAACATACAGGTTTCCGTCGCTTCCATTTAAAACTGAAAACACAGTGTTTGTAACCAAACCTTTATCTTTATTCAGGATTTCAATTTCATCTTTATTTAAGATTGTAACACCATTAAAGAAAGAACCAACCACATAAACATTACCGGAATTATCTGTAGATAAACTTGTAATTAAATTATCTCCCAAACCTTCTTTTGTTGTTAGGTTGGTAATTTTACCATCTTTATATATGCTAAGTCCTCTTACTGTTCCAATATATATCGAACCATCAATGTTACTTGTAATAGCTGTAATAATGTTAGAAATAAGTCCATCTTTTCTAGAAAGTATTTGTGTTTTTCCTTTCCGAAGAATTACAACTCCACCGTTAGTTCCAAAATAAATTGTACCGTCTTTTGCTTTATGAATACAAATTATTTGATCACAGCAAATATTCAGCTTACTAAATTTACCATCCTTATAAACCGAGGAGCCTTGTTCTCTTGTACCAAAATAAAATTCCCCGGAATTACCTTTGCAAATTGAAGTGACATTGTTGTTTATCAAACCAAGTTCTTCGTTGAAAGCAATTGTGCGGTACCTGTTTACAATAGCAACACCACCGGAATTCATTCCAAAATACATTGTTCCATCGTCATCTTTATAAATGGAATATATTTTTTCGCTGCTCAATCCATTTTGGTGAACAATTAAATCAATCACTTCATTTTTCCAAAGAATAATGCCATCATCTGTTCCAAGATAGAGAACACCATCATCATCTTCGCCAAGGCAAAGAATATTTTTAAAATTTGCTAATTGCTTTGGATTTATAGTTATGATTCTGTTGTTAGAATAAAAAATAATTTTGTTGCCGGAACTAAAGATCAACTTGTTTTCTTTAGTGCAGAAAACGGATTCTATTGGTTTGTTCTTAAATTTCTTTGAACTAATTAAATTGCGAACATTTCCTTTTTCAACAACAATAATTTCACCGCCTGCTGTGCTAAAGTATATTTTGCCATCCTTACTTTTGGTACCGGAAAGAATATCAATATCAGGCTTTGGATTATGGATTGAATCATTGGTTATTAATTGATCTTTGACCCGGTACAATCCTTTATTGGTTCCAAGGTAAACCTCACCTTCGTCTGATATTTCAATTGCCTTGATTCTTAGTTGAATATCTTTTTCTGAAGAGATTAATCTGGTAATTTTCCCATCACGATAAACTGCGAGACCATCGCTAGTACCAAAATATAAATTACCTTTTTGATCTTCCTTAATCGAATATACAATGTGTCCCGGTAAACCAGTTGTAGCAGAATAATTTTTAAAATTAATTCCATCCCAACGACTTACACCCAGATTAGTTCCAAACCACATAAAGCCATTACTATCTTTGTAAATTACTCTAACTGTAGATTGAATAAGTCCGTCTTCTACACCCAGCATTTTGTGAATTTTAATTTGCGGAATTATTTCCATAGAAATTAATAGAAACAAAAAATTAAATAAGAGTAATATTTTTACAAAAAATTTCATATCTCATTTTGCCGTTTTGGGATGACGGTTTAATCTACACGCTTCTTTTGACGCTATAATAATCAAATAGTTCACAGATGCACATCTGGGAATCTGTAAGTGGCAATATTTGCCTTTAAGTGGTTGAAATGACGCTGTACTTTGGAGTCAAATTTTTTGATAAAAAATCCAAAAGACAAAATCCAAATTTCAAAAATAAAAAGTGCATCCAATCACTATTACAATCGCTAACTTATACTCAAAATTAAATGTTATTTGGAATTTGTCTTTTGGTGATTATTTAAATTCTTCCATCCTTTTTCAACCTTTCAACAATTACTTCCATCTCGGTAACAAGATAATCAAAACGTTTAAAAGCGGCATTATATGGTTCGATTTTGGTCATATCAACACCTGCTTTTTGTAAAAGCTGAATTGGAAAATCGCTTCCACCCGCTTTTAACATTTCCAGATATTTTTCAAGCGCACCTTGTTCGCCGCTTAAGACTTTTTGAACAAGCGCCATCGATGAAATTAAACCGGTGCTATATTGAAAAACATAAAAGTTTAAAAAGAAGTGAGGCACATTTCCCCATTCGCTTTGAATAAAATTATCAACTTGCATTACGCCCTTATTGTGCCCGTAATACGTCCGGGTTAAATCAAGATACAAACTGTCTAACCAATCTGCGGTTAATGATTTTCCAGCTTCAACTCGTTTATGCATGTCCAATTCAAACTCGGCAAATAAAGCCTGGCGGTAGATTGTAGCTCTTGCTCCTTCAAGATAATTATCAATGATATAAAGCTTGAATAAATCGTCCTTTTCATTTTTCAACATATAATCCATTAAAAGATTTTCATCAAACGTGGAAGCTATTTCTGCAATAAAGGTAGCGTAATTGGAGTTTGAGAACGGCTGTTCCTTTGCAGAAAGATAAGAATGAACAGCGTGTCCAAGTTCGTGTGCCAGCGTTGAAACAGCATCATATTCACCATTATAATTCATTTTAATATATGGATGAACATCATAAATTCCCTCTGAATAAGCCCCACTTTCTTTATCTTTATTCGGATAGATATCTATCCATCGTTCGTTAAAAGCTTTTTTCAAAACACTGTTGTATTCAGTTCCCAATGGTTTTAATGCTTCTAACAATATTTCTTCAGCGTCTTTAAACGTATAAAACTTATCTACACTTTTAACACAAGAAGCGTAAACATCTTCATACTTAATTTTTTCCAAACCGAGAAGTTTCTGTTTTAACTTCAAATATCTGTGCAGTGGAGAAAGATTTTTCTTCACGGCATCAATCAACTGGAAATACACCGCTTCATCAATGTTATCACCAAAAAGCTTTGCCTCCAGGCAGTCTTTAAAATTTCTTGCTTTTGCAACAAAAAGATGTTGTTTCATTCCACCATCAAACAAAGCGGCTAAAGTGTTTTCATATTTTTTATGATTATTCCAAAAAGTATGCATTACCAATGCTCTGTCTTCCGGATTTTTTGATGATCGGTATGTAAAATAATTTGCATAATTCAATGCAACTTTTTCACCAGTAGAAAGAGTAATTTCCGGAGCCGGTTTATCAACATCATTTAAAATTGTTGCGGCATCTGCTGTTGAAGAAGAAAACAAGTTGGTTAAAGACATTAATTTTTCTTGTTCGATGGGAAGAATATGCTTGCCGCTTCTAACAACTTGTTCAATTGAAAAGCGGTATGCTTCTAATTTTGGTTCTTGTTTTAAATATTTATCAATTGTTCCATCTTTCATTTTTAAAAGATCATCATTTATAAAAGCCAACTTTACACCAAGCTCTACCTGGATTGATTGAATTTCCCCTTTCATTACCTGGAGAGTAGAGTTGCTCATTTCCATATCGCTCTGGCGCTTTGCATAATTATAAAGCCGTTGAAATTTAAGAATAATTTGATCTGATAGCTGAAACACTTCCAGCATTTTACCGGCTGATTGAGTCCACCCTTTTGATTTTTCTTCAATTTGTAAAATCAATTTTGTTAGATTAATCTTGTCATTTTGCCATGCTTCATCGTTAGGATAAAGATCTTCTATCTTCCATTTATATTCCTCCGGCACATCTTTTCGTTGCGTGGTTGAATAGTTTGGAATATCCTTGTCCTGAGCAATCGAATTGGCGGATAGAAATAAAAGCACAAAAAGAAATGATCGGAATGAATACGACTGCATCATAATTTTTCTCCTGTTTTACTATAATGATTTATAATTTATTTGTTTTGAATAAATTCCTGTTACTTTTTATCTAACTGCTGCTGAAGTCTTTCGAAATTGGTTTTATAAATTTGGGTATTCTGATGACTAACTGCTTTAGCTGCAATATATGCTTTTTCGTAATTCTCCTTTGCTAATTCAGGTTGATTTGATTTTTCAAAGGCTTCGCCAAGACTATCATAAACATTTGCCGAGGCTGAATATAACTCAACATTTTTTTTGAAAACTTTAATTGCTTGTTCATAATCTTGTCTCTGTAAAAAATAGTATCCAATGGCATTCAAATTTATTTCTGAAGGAAATATTTTATATCCATACTTGTTAGACAGTTTTTTATAATGATCAAGAATTGCATCTAATCCTTTTATTGCAACATCATTGGATAAATTCCAATCAGCAAAAATTAACTTTAGACCATCATATAAAGTTAGCAATACAAGCGAACCATGATCCTCGTTTTCCAACAATTTATATTTCCAAATCAAATCCTTTGGAGCTTTCGTCTTAAGAATTTCATTAAACTTTTCCATTGTAGTAAGCAAATCCTGCTGCTCCAGCGAACCAGCAGTGAAATAAATAAATTTATTTAGCGAAGAAAATTTTGGAAGATTGACTGCTGCGTAATCAACTAAATAGTTGTTATTAAATATAACCCAGGGACTTAGAGCAATATAAGAATTAAATAAACCTGGTTGAGTAAATAAAGTATAGAATGTAAACATTCCGCACAAAGAATGTCCGGCAAGTATGCGGTATGGCTGCGTCCTATAATTTTTCTCTACATACGGAAAAAGTTCTTCTTTTAAAAACTTTAAGAAATTATCTGCTCCGCCTGAACCGGGAATGTTCTCAACTTGTGTTGGTGTAAAATCGCGGTTACGCTTAGTATTGGGGATTCCGATAACAATAGTTTCTGGCATCCTGTTATTGCCGGCAAGAAATTGAACCACACCTGCCGTATAATTGAAATGAGTTTCTGCATCCAGCAGATATAGGACAGGGTACTCATTAGTAGAATTGTTATAATTATTCGGAAGGTAAATAAAAATATCCCTTTCTTCGGTTAGGATATTGGAACTAAGTTTTATTGTCTTGCCAATCTCCACATCTTTTTGTGGCTGTGCGATGTTCTTTTCTGCTAACATTGATAAAAGTAAGAACAGAATTATTCCGATTGTTTTTAATGATTTCATTTTCATTTAAGTCCTATAACTAGTTTTTATTATTTTCTCTTTATTGGTTCGGACGTTTATTAATTATTTTCTTTCAAAAATGATCTTTGCTTTTCTAATCCATTTTCTTAATGAAATTTAAAATGAAGTCACTGCTTGGTCTGTCTTCAGTCATTTGCCCAATATATTTGAATTGAAGAATTCCCTTCTTATCAATGATATAAACAGAAGCGGCATTCTGTTCAGAAGTAACTCCATCCCAGAACTTGGTAAATAGCTTTAGCTGCTTAGAGAGTTTTCTATCAGCATCAACCAGAACAGGAATATTATTAGGAGCTTCTCCTTTCTTTACTTCAAACTTTTTGGGGAAATGTTTTCTAACCCATTCTCCATATTCAATCTGAAGTGGATTACTTTGTGCCGGAGGATTTTTTATATTTTCTACAGTCTGTAATACATCTGGAATTTTATCCATCCAATCAGCAATTCGTTCACTGCTGTAAGGCATAACAAAAGCCATTTCCAAATCATACTTCTTTTTAATGCCTTTTTCTTTTTCCAACTCACCAAGTTCTAAATATTGATAAGGACAATATGAGCACCATGCATTTACCACCCATCCACGAGGGAACATCAATAAAACATTCTTTCCTTTATACTTTGAAAGAGTAAATTCTCCGCCGCCGTAAATTGGTAGAGTAAAATCAGGCATCGGTTCCCCAACAATAGCTGGCAAAAGAGGAGCAAGGGTAAGATCTGGTCTGGGTTTACTTACAGTATTAAAAATTTTCCAATCATTTCCACTTTTAAACATCTGAACAAATTCCAAAAGATTAACGGTTTCAACTTTTACAACAGCAAGACCATCCATCGCGTCCAGCACTTCAATCTGAAAATCCCTCGAAGTTTCGTCCAACTTACCAGCTCCTGCAAAAGTATTTTCCACCATTGCTTCAAATCCTTGTCTTCTAATTACAACTTTGCCGGTCTGTTGTAATGGATTATAAGTCACTCTATTAAATTCGGGATCGATTACCATTTCCACACGTTTTGTGTCACCGGAAATAAATCCTTCCGTAAAAGTGCTGGCAGTTTTTATTATAGCTTCTTTTTCATCTTTAGGTTTAAAATCTTTTAATCTTGGGTTTGACGTTCCAGCGGTCCATAGCACATTAACTATTTTCCACTGTCCATCAATTTTTATCATTTGGAGATAGTCATTAAAGTTGGCTGAATTAATTTTAACATTTGCTAAATCCAGATTGATGTCGAGAATCCATACTTGAATGTTTCGCATGCCTTCTTCAAGTTCACCAACTTTTGCACGGGTGTTTTCAATAAGCGTTGAGTAAGTTGAATAAGCCAGGGCGGTTCTGCCGTTTTGTGGCAGTATTCTTGGTGTTGCCTTATTTAAATCCGGGCAGATCGCTTTTTCCACTCTGGCAACATTGCCAGAATAATAACCTTCTGCATAATCCAGTGCTGTTTGTTTGATGGCTGCTGAATCGCTATTGCTAATTTTGTTGCTCTGTGGGAATGAACTTAATGAAATGGACAATAAAATTATTACACAAATAATATTCTTCACTTGATGCCTCCTCCTAAGAAATTTTTTTTTTATTCTTTGTAAAATCCAGATACTCTTTTTGCAGCCAGCTTTTAATGGATTATGTATGTCTATTGTTCCAACATTCATTTCATTCCAAGTTTTTTGTTTTGTTCTAAAAGAACAATTGCTTCTCTGGTTCTTTTCCGGAAAGTTTCTTCCAGCTTTGCATTCATTATCCATTTAACATATGAACTCTTGTATGAGGGTGCGAGATTGTTAAAATTCTCCCAGGCTTTTATATTTTCTTTTAACACTTCTGTTAACTTCTGTGGGATTACCAATTCTTCATTCTTTTCCTGTCTTTTTTTTATTTCTATTTCTTCGCTTAACAAGCTCAAATCTATCTTAGATAATCCCACTTCCGTCATCTTGCCTTCCGCTATCATTTTCTTCATTCGGTTTATATTCAACTTTGACCATCTACTTTTTACATTGCGCGGTGTAAACCTCTGGGCATATTTTTCCTCATCAATTCTGTGAACATTGCTATCTATCCAACCAAAGCAAAGGGCTTCTTCAACAGCATCATTATAATTTACCCCGGGTTTGCCGGAATGCTTTTTATAATAAATCAGCCAGATTTCTTTTAGCTTAGTATGATTTTTCTTTAACCAGTTTCGCCACTTCTGTCTATCTTTAGCGTAATATGTTCTGGTAATTTCCATCATTGATTAATAATTAAATTAGAGTTCTCTCGGTACAATGAATTTGACTAATGTAATCCCCGTAATGTTTCGTATACTTTTACCTTTCAACGTGGCATACAACCGTTCGTAAAATAAAATTTATATATTTTTAACTTTCAATTATATTTACAAGTAAAATTAAAGCTGGTTAAAGTTGGGAATAATGATGTTTAGTACCACGTGGAAAAGCTATTCCAAAGAAAGGAAAAAGTTATTCTGGCTATTTCAATTCTTATTCTGGTTTATCCATTGGCTTGTGAATCTTATTATTTATCCAGTCTTCACTCAAAAGATTTATGAGCTTCTTGATTTAACATTAACTGTTTCGCTGGGATTTTATATTTCCCTTTTACTCCGGTTAATTTATATAAAGTATAATTTTCACAAACAACCTCTTCTAAAACTAACCATTACAACATTAACCATTTCCATTGTTGCTGGTTTTATTTTTGTTTACGGCGGGCTTTTTATAAGCTATGTGCTTTCGGGTTTCAAACACTTCTCCCAAGTAAAAAATCTTTCTGAGTTAGTTCGATATCTCTGGTTAAATTCCTATCCTTTTGTTGTGTGGAGTGCTCTTTATTTTGGTTATAAGATTTGGGAAGAATGGAACGTTCAAAGCCTGATGGCAGAAAAAGAACGCTATCTTGCGCAAAGTGCTCAAATAGAAATGCTGCGGTACCAACTGAACCCGCATTTTCTTTTCAACACTTTAAGCTCGCTCCGTGCACTTATCCGGTTTGATGTTAACCGGGCAGAGGAAATGATAACAAGGATTTCTGAATTTTTGCGCTACTCCCTTTCTTATGAAAACGAAAATGAAGTTCCGCTAAATAAAGAAATTGAAATCATAAAAAATTATTTGGATATAGAAAAAGTACGCTTTGGAAACAAACTTTACGTGGAATTTAGCATCGATGATTTAGCTGAAGATTATCCCATTCCGATTTTTTTAATCCACCCATTAATTGAAAATGCAATTAAACACGGAATGCGAACAAGCGTAATGCCGTTGAAAATAAATATTATTGCATCAGTTATTGAAAACAATTTGTTAATTGAAGTAAACAACTCCGGTAAATGGATTGAGGAATCTTCTCCAATAAAAGGCGATGGTACAGGAAAAGGTTTAGAAAATGTTAGGAAGCGGTTAGAATTTTCTTACCCGGGAAATTATCAATTTGAAATTTTAAAACACAGTGATTCCGTTCAAATTAAAATTGCGCTAAAAAAAGAACTGGTTAAACGAAATGGTAAGTAAATTTAAAGCGTTAATAGTTGATGATGAAGAGCTTGCCCGTAGGGACCTTCGCGCTATTCTTGGTGCATTTGAAAAAGTTGAAGTTGTTGGTGAAGCGGATTGTATTTCATCTGCTTTGGAATTAATTGAAAAATTTAATCCCAACCTTATCTTTCTAGACATTCAGATGCCGGGCGAGTCCGGCTTTGATCTGCTTGATAAAATTGATTCGCATCCATTTGTTGTTTTTGTTACTGCTTTTGATAAATATGCAATCAGAGCATTTGAAGTTAATGCTAAAGATTACCTACTTAAACCAGTAAATCCGGAGCGGCTTACTCAAACCTTAGAAAGAATTGAACTGGAAGTTCCAAATTCACAAGAAGACTTTAGGAAGCTTGAGTATGATGATGTTATTTTTTTAATGTTGAATAACAAATACAAATTTTTAAAGGTAAATACCATTCTTGCCATTACTGCTGCTGCAGATTACACGGAGGTTCACACAACCGATGGACACAGGGGAATTACACAAAAGACAATGAAGGAATGGGAATTGCGGTTGCCCGAAAATTATTTCAGCCGGATCCACCGCTCAACTATTATTAACATTGAACTAATTGAGAACATTGAAGAGTGGTTTAATTATTCCTACCGGATTTACCTGAAAGGAATAGCTAAACCATTTGTGATGAGCCGGCGATATGCTGCAAAGATCAAAAATCTTTTAGGATAAACCTTAATATGTTCACAGAATTAATTTCTGCACGACTTAAATTAAGAAAGCTTTGCAATAGTGATTCAAAGATTCTTTTTGAATATCGAAGTAATCCGGATGTATTCCGCTATCAATCCTGGCAACCCAAAACCGAAAAAGAAATCGATTTATTTATTACAAAACAATTAGTGATTAAGCCTGCTATTCCTGGCACATGGTTTCAGCTTGCGATAACTTTAAAAGATTCCGGTTTGTTAATTGGCGATTGCGGACTTCACTTTCTTTCTAATGATGATCAACAGGTTGAAGTTGGAATTACTCTCTCTCCAGCTTATCAGGGAAAAGGATATGCCTCAGAATCATTAACCACTGTTCTGGATTACTTGTTTTTCCAACTTAATAAACATAGAGTTTATGGATCGGTTGATCCGAGGAATTATCCTTCAATAAAACTCCTGGAAAAAATTGGAATGCGGAAAGAAGCTCACTTTAAGAAAAGTCTCTGGTTCAAAAGTGAGTGGGTGGATGATGTTATTTATGCAATATTAGAAGATGAATGGAAATTAATTACTCACCTTACGCAACCCGATGCGTATAGTTATATTTTTTAGAATTTCATAGCGAAAGAAACTTTGAGATTTTCCAGTTGATTAAAAGCTGCACGATTTGCAGTAAGATACAATTTAGCTCGCAATGCTGTT